>JAVHLK010000063.1:5553-28680 GCA_031082285.1 Desulfomonilaceae bacterium | reverse complement strand
GGCAATCTCAAGAAACGAATAATGTGGGACCGTATTTGTGCCGAAGAGCACTTAGGACCCTTCGTTCTTGCCGGTGAGTGACTTGACGACCGGTCTCTTTTGAGGAACCGCTCGTAAGTGATCGGATCGGGGATCGCTTCATTTTTCATGGCGACATCCGTCCTAACCATGCTAAAATGTTCGGATCGCAGCACGTGGATCGAGCCTTTCCGTCGTGTCCGTAAATGCTCGCAAGCCGGACTCCCCAACCCTGCGTACCGTCGCATTCGTGGTAGGAACATGAGCAGGCCATTGCACATCCTGATCGTGGAGGACAGTCGCCTCCAAGCCAAGCGGTTGATGAATTTTCTCACGGACCAGGGCTACGAGGTGGCACATGCCGGCGACGGTCGACAGGGACTTGAAGCAGCCCGGATCCGTGAGCCCGATCTGATTATTACCGACATCATCATGCCGGTGATGGACGGTTTTGAAATGTGCCGTCGCATCAGGGAGGACGAGAAGCTTTATCTGACTCCCATCGTCATGGTCACATCCCTGTCGAATCCGGAAGACGTGCTCAGAGGGTTGGAGGCGGGAGCGGACTGTTACATAACCAAGCCGTACGAGGGCAAGATAATGCTCTCACGAATAGGAGCGGTGCTTTCCCTGCCAAGAATTCCACGGAGCGGGCAGAGCAACGGTAAGCTCCAGTTGGTCATGGGCGGGAAGCGTTACGTGATCACCGCGGCCCGGCAGCAGATTCTCAGCCTGTTGCTGTCCACCTACGAAGATGCGGTCTTGCAAAACATGAAACTCCGGGAAATGAGGGCCAAGCTCGTGGGGCTCAACGAGACCCTTGAAAAGAGGGTTGCGGACCGGACGGTGGAACTCAGAAAAGAGATCGCCCAACGCAAGAGAATCCAGGCCGAGCGCGAGAAGCTCATCATTGAGCTGACCGCGGCTCGGGACGATCTCCATTTCAGGGCCACCCACGATGAGCTGACCACCCGGTGGAACAGAGCAACCATTCTCAGGCGCCTGGAACAGGAATTGGCGCGAACCGGCAGAGAAGGGACTCCGGTCGGTGTAGCCATCGCGGACATCGATCTGTTCAAGAGAGTGAACGATTCCTACGGTCACCTGGCCGGCGACGCGGTTCTCCGCGCGGTGGCCGCGAGAATCGTGTCGGTAGTTCGACCCTACGACTCGGTGGGACGGTACGGCGGCGAGGAGTTCCTCGTGGTCCTTCCCGGATGCGAGAAATACAAGGCATGGCAGGTTGCCGAGAGACTGCGGTTGTCCTTCAGCAAGGTTCCCATCAAGACCCCCGAGGGGAATTTCAGAATTACCCTGAGCATAGGAGTCACCACCGTAGAGGGCGGAAAGTCCATTGACGTCAATTCGGTGATCCGAGCCGCGGACGAAGCTCTGTATCGAGCGAAGAACAAAGGCCGCAACTGCGTGCAAACGGCTTGGGACGTTTAATTCCGAGTGCTCCTTCACCTCCTTGGTGATTACGCCCGCCTTCAGGAACCGACTCTCAAGAAACAAGAATACGTTTCCACCGATGGAGGTCCTCGACGGCCGCACCGCAGCCTCTGACCACGGATGCGAGAGGATCGTCGGCCATCTTGGCCTCGATTCCGGTCATCTTGGTGATCAACTCATCCAATCCGGTCAAGAGAGCACCTCCGCCGGTGAGGATCAATCCCCGTTCCCTGACGTCGCCCAGAAGACTTGGGGGAGTATCCTCCATTGCCCGGCGTATGGTATCGAGTATCTCGTCCACGGGCTCTTCCAACGCTTCACAGATCTGAGAAGAAGTAAGTTCCGCCGTCCTGACGGCACCTTTGCCCAATTCCTTTCCGGTCACGTGCATCACCTTCTCTTTGTCCGGAATATCCGCACATCCGATACGAATCTTGACGTCCGCGGCGAGTCGCGGACTGATCTCGAGGTGCATGGTACGCTGAAGGTATCGGACAATGGCTTCGTCCATCTCGTCTCCGGCAGTACGGATGGATTCCGAGTAGGCGGTGGAACAAAGGCTGATGACCGCCACTTCCGTGGTTCCCCCGCCAACGTCCACGATCATGTTTCCAATGGGTAGATCCACGTCGAGCCCCGCTCCGATGGCCGCCGCCATGGGCTCTTCCACAAGAAGGATACGGCGAGCCCCGGCTTCATATGCCGCGTCCGTCACTGCGCGTTTTTCCACGGGAGTAATGCCTGACGGTATGCCGATGACGATTCTCGGGTTGGTCCAAAAATGGAGTGTGAAGGCCATGGACAGCAGACCGCGAATCATGGCCTTTGCCGCGTCAAAGTCCGCAATCACTCCGTCCTTGAGCGGTCGCAAGACATCTATGTGCCTGGGGGCTCGCCCCAGAAGCCGATCCGCATGCCTTCCCAGCGCCACGATCTGCTTGGTGCGGGTGTCGATCGCCACCACCGAGGGTTCGTTCAGGACAATGCCTTTGCCTTTGACATACACCAAGGTGTTGGCCGTACCCAGATCCATGGCAAGGTCCGTGCGAAAGCTCCGACCTATCCGTCTCAGAAAATTTCTCATCGGGTCAAAGAGGATGGAAGGCTCGTGCACGGGGGCAACCCTACCTCGTCTCCAAACCCACGGAAACCTGGAGAGGCTCGATTGAGTCGATGTCCAGACCATCGGGCTTCACCAGCACCGGGACGGAGATTGCCCTTTTGTCACCGAGATCTGAAATCTGCACAGGATCCGTGGTTACGGACTTGACTTTCTTCAATTCATTCTGAGACGCCCTGATGCGGACCTCGGACGGAGTTACCGATATCTTGGCGTTCTCCGGGATCGTCCCCACTATTGTCGGAACCACCGGTACTTTCTTGACGGAGGCCGCCTCGATCTTCAAATGAAGATCCGAAGGCCGTATCTGGGAGATTTTCGTTCCCGGGGGAACCAAGAGGTTCTTCTCCGTAATTCGGAAAAAGTTCAGGCCCGTCACCACCGAACTCAAATCCACTACGGCCCTGATCGAGCCGGGTTTGAGGCTCGCAAGCCCGGATTCCGACCCGCGTACGCGAACATCGATCCGATCCATCCAGGTCCCGGTTATCTCCATACCGGCAGGCAAACTTGTGTACTGGATCGGGACCGACATGCCCACCTCGGACCGCTGAGGCCCGATGACGACGAACCAGAGCAGGACCGCTGTCGCCATTGCCAGGAGCTTGAGGAGCCAGTTGGATTTCAAGAAGGTAACCACGCCCGGACCCGCCGCTTGCTGAAGACCCTTTCCCCGCGCCAGGGCTCCCTCCAATGCTTGCCGAAAGTCCCCCTTTTTCTTGTACGTATGGATCTCCTTGTCCTCCACCAAGGAAACTTCTCCGCGTTCCTCGGAAACCACCACGCAAAACGCATCGGTTCTCTCGGTGAGCCCAAGGGCCGCCCTGTGACGCGTCCCGTAACGAACGCCCAACGCTTCGTCTCGAGACAGCGGGAGTATGCACCCGGCTGCCTTGATGCGTTCGTTGTAAATCAGCACGGCTCCGTCATGGATCGGCGAGTTTTTCTGAAAAATCATCACAAGCGTTTCAGCAGACAACAGACTGTCCAGCAGTTTCCCTTTGAGAATCAAATTGTCCAGCCGGTCCATCCTGCGAAACACAATCAACGCTCCGATCCTGAGTCGGGCCAGCTCCGAGACCGCCTTGACCATCTCCTCGACCAGGTCCGGACTCATGTCGTTCGGGTACCGACCGCTCAAATAACGAATGGGTGATGCACGGTCGAGGATATCTCGGATCTCCGGCTGGAACAGGATGACGAGGACGATGATAATCGCGGCCCAGAGATACTGAAACAGCAACGAGGTCAGGATGAGGCCGAGCTTTGACGCCACGAAGTAGAACAGACCGATGCCGATCATGCTGGCCAGTATTTGAAATGCCCTCGTGGCCTGAATCCAGGCGAGCACGAAGTACAGCAGACAGGTGATTATTCCGATATCAACCACATTGGCCAGGCTTATTGAATCGATGAAGTCCTTGAGAAACTGCATAAACGCCCCTAACCAGCGCGGGCGAGCCGCCCGCGGTCTCCTGGAAAGCTACCACCAAATAACCGTACCATGCAAACCACTTCCACCCTCACATTCGGGGGCAAAAAGTACACCTGAAAATCCCCCAGATCCCCTAAAAAGGGGGAGCTTTGGCCCGGAGCTCCGGTGGGTATGCAGGCCCGTTGAGAGGGAGACATCACGGCCGTTCACGGGAGAGACGGCGGATCTCGCTCTCCCGCGTACGACTCCCAGATCTCAAATATCATACCAGTTCTCGATCAAACAGGGAATATTCCCAACGGTCTGTTCGAAAAGGATTCCGAAGGTTCCTCGTCACCGGGTGTCTCCGTCCCGGCTCGGCAGATCCGTGATATCCACATGTCTTGTGGATAACTTGCCCGTAACCCTGTGGATAACTTTGATCGGTCGGCTTCGGGCAAGGCTCGACGGCAAAGTGCGTCATTTTAGGGCAGCGAAAACCCGGTTTGATTTCAACAAGATAGCTAACCCCTCGAAATTGCAATTCCCACAAAGAGACCCGCTTGAGCAGCATCCAAAGTTATAAACACCTGTGGATAAATCAATATCCTCCACTGCCCTGAATAGGTTGACTTTTCCGGTCACCCCACACAATTGCAGGTTTCCACGTCCAATTATTACAGGCGGTTAACGCGTGACGTCCAACGAGGATTGTGATTGACTGCTCGGGCACGGGTGTGGTTATCTTTGTGCATGGCTGTGGTGATCATCTTTCCCGACTACGACTCTTTCCATGACGCCCTCCGGATGTCCCGATCGACGGGAGTCCACATGGAACCCCTCGCCATTCCGGAATTTTGCCGTGGTATCGCGTCTCCGTGCCTGGTAACCACGGCAGGTGCGCAACGCGTGGTTCAGGAACTCGAATCTCGCGGCATCCAGTGTACCGCTGCGATCCCGTATAAGCCGTTCATGAGAGAGACTCCCCAGGCATCTCCGCCGGATCCGCGGTGGCGGGGTATTGTCGGCGGCATACGCATTCGTAAGGTTCGGCAGAGTTTCACCGCCCCACAGAGGCTCAGAGTCGAGACGACCCTCGGCAAGGATCTCAAAGATTTGATACCGATCATGGCTCGATTGATACGAGGCGGTGCGTATCGCCCCGCGGCACGCATGTTTGCCTTCGAGGAGGAACACAGGCTGATATCGTTCTCGCGGGATTCGTTCATCATCTCCCGCGCGGACGACCTGCTGGACGCATGGATCATGCTCCGTTGCGGCGTCGATCTCATGTGCTCTGCATGGGACAAGCGAAACAGCCTGGAACCTGAACACGAGGCGCGTCACGGAATCGGTGCCATAGAAATATTCAAGAGACTCCCGGGCGACAATTGCGGTCAATGCAGATGCGGGAATTGCATGGAATTTGCCCAAGAGGTCTTCACGTGTCGGCGGAGAGTCGTCGAATGCGTACCGTTGTTCGAGCAACGGAATTCGCGGTACCTGGAGTCAATATGCTGGTTGGGCGACGTGATCGGAATTACCGTGGAGAGATCTCGGCCGGCGCTCGAACATGACATGCGGCGGCATGTCCCCCGCCCACATCATGCAACGGCGGAACAATCTCCCGGCAAATCGGAATCCTCAGCCAACATCGAGGGTGAAAACGACAGCCCGGCGGCGGGCTCATGGGGCTCGGCACGTCGCCCTCCAGAATGATGCGGTTGCGTTCCGCTGCGGGATCGGGAACCGGAACCGCACTGAGAAGCGCTTCGGTGTAGGGATGCAGAGTGTTGTTATAGATGTCGTTTCTCGAGCCGATCTCGACGATTTTTCCCAGGTACATCACCGCGACTCGGTCCGCAATGTGCTCTACCACCGACAGGTCGTGGGACACGAAAAGATAGGTGAGTCCGTACCGTTCCTGAAGATCCTCCAGCAAGTTCAGAACCTGGGACCGGATCGACACGTCGAGCGCTGAAACCGGTTCATCTGCGATAATGAGGCTTGGGTTCAACGCCAAGGCCCTGGCGATACCCACGCGCTGACGTTGCCCCCCCGAAAATTCATGCGGGTATCGGTCGGAATATTCGGGTCTCAATCCGACCTCCTGCATGAGCGCGGCCACCTTTTCGATTCGTTGCCGCCTCGTACCGATACGGTGAATGACGAGCGGCTCCATGATAATGCTCCCGACGGTGCGGCGGGGATTGAGAGATGAATAGGGATCCTGAAAGATGACCTGCATCTTCCTCCTCACCTGCTTCATCCGCCGTGAATTCAAGGCGGCGACGTCCGCACCCTCGAAGTGCACCGATCCGGACGTGGGCTCTTCGAGCCTCAGAATCAGCCTTGCCAAGGTGGATTTCCCGCAGCCCGATTCACCGACTAGGCCGAGCGTCTCATTCCTGAATATCCGGAGGTCCACGCCGTCCACCGCGTGAATTTGTGCGTCTTCTCGTCTCAAGAAACCCTTTTGCACGGGGAAATACTTCACCAGTCCATCCAGGCGAACCAGTTCCTCAGCCGAACGGTTGTAAGCTGCGGTCGAAATGCTCTGCGTCGTCAAGACGAAACTCCAATCTCCCCCGGCTGCTCGCTCCGATCCGGGGTCTTGGCGGGAGGTCCTTTCCGTGTTATACGGTCATGGTCACAATGTCAATTGAGAGGTAATCCCTTGAGTATGCCTCACGAATTTCTGGGCGTGCTCCCAGGGTTGGCTTGGCTTGCATTCTTCTATGCAACGAGACACAAGAGGTCCCAATCCTTTGGAAACATCTTGCGTGTGTTTCTCACCGGATGCGTGGTTACCGTACCCGCGGTGATCGTGGAGCGGCTTACCGGAGCGGGAATCACCGAAGGTCCGGCCGTGCATTCAGCACTGGTGAGCTTTCTGTTGATCGGCCCCATCGAAGAGTTCTTCAAACTTCTAGCCGTATGGCTTGCCGTGTATCGGAGTCAGGACTTCAGAGAGCCTCTTGACGGAATCATATACTCCCTTACGGCGGCCCTGGGATTCTCATCGGTGGAGAACATCATCTTCATAGCCGTCATCGGTCCGGACGCCTTCTGGTCGAGAGTGTTGTACGCCACTCCCGCCCACCTGCTCTTCGCTTCCATGTGGGGTTATTCCCTGGGAGTTGCACGTTTCCAGCGGCAAGGAGAGCTTGTCACGGTGGGCAAGGGCCTACTCGTCGCGTCTCTGCTGCACGGCGCATACGACGCCGTGGTGGCGCTCTACCCTCATGCCGCTCGATTGTCCCTGTTGCCGCTCATGGCCTTCATGGTGTGGTTGATGAGCAGGCGAGTGAAGGAATTCCGCAACACTTCGCCCTTTCTTCCCATCGGCGACGGTGCCGTGATCGCTTGTCCAAGCTGCCACGCGTACGCGCTCGAAACCGAAGCCGCGTGCCCCCGTTGCGGATCTCCAATGCCGCCCATGGAAACGGACGCCCCGAGATACTGCGGCCATTGCAGGGCGCCGTTGGACCCCTGTCGAGATACCTGCCCGAGGTGCGGCACACCCGTGAATCTCCGGTCACTCTGTCCGCCCACATCCTTGCCTGTAGAACGGTAGACCGGTCCACTTTCATACCGTCCCTCCGGGACGTATGTACTCCCGAGCTCCGGGAACACGTCGCCGCATGTGCGCAACCGTGTCCTCAGCCTTCCAAGCGCGCGGTCACGTATGCCAAGGGAATGGCTCCGGGCCAGACATCCAGTTTTTCCACCCGGAACCCGGACCGCTTGATGAGTAATATGTAAGACGTATAGGTGAAGCGTCGATAGGCCCGGAAACCCGTTAAGGTCATAAGTCTTGATGCGATATGGGCCACAAGTGTCTGGCCGTGACAGTAGGTCGGGGCAATGAGGAGGCATCCCGGCTTGAGCACGCGTTTCAGTTCGGCAAGGGCAAGATCCGCTCGCTGCATCACGTGCAGGGCATTACACACTACGATCGCGTCGAACGATCCATCGGGAAACTTCAGATCGTACGCGCTCTGCACGGAAAACCTCACATTGTCCAGATTGAGATGGGAGGCCTTCTCCGATGCCTGCCCGATCATCTGGGGGGATAGATCCACCGCTTCCACCATGTGCGACCGAGCAGCCAGTTCCAGAGCCACCAGGCCCGTGCCGGTCGCCACATCCAGGACCCGTTCCGCGGTTCCCACCTCCTCGGCAATGCGCCCGACCATCGCGTTGTAGTACTTGACCCTGCGCATATACCTGTCGTAACGACCTGCGATCTTTCCCCAATACGGATCGTTTTCCGAGTACGCCTGTTCGGTCATATGGTCTCCGTGATCAACTTGGTACAGACCTGTTGCATTCCTCATATTGCCGTGCGGTTCGGCTATCGCCGTGCCGGGGGCATTGAATCACGCCGGGCGTCACGATTCCTCGATCATTCTCCTGAAGCGTTCGAAGAGATACCTGGAATCATGAGGGCCGGGAGATGCTTCTGGATGGTATTGGATTGAAAATACGGGATATTTCTTGTGGACCATGCCTTCGTTGGTCTGATCGTTGAGATTGATGTGGGTAACGTCGCACTCGGACGCGACCGAATCGGGATCCACGGCAAAGTTGTGATTCTGGGACGTAATTTCGACCTGACCCGTGTCGAACCTTCTCACGGGGTGATTGGCTCCGTGATGGCCGAACACCAGTTTGAAGGTCTTGCCTCCCAGGGCCAGCCCAAGAATCTGATGGCCCAGGCAGATCCCGAATATGGGCTTCTTGCCGATGAGGTTACGGACGTTGTGGGCTGCGTACGGCACGCCCTCGGGGTCTCCCGGGCCGTTTGACAAGAAGATGCCGTCCGGGTCGTACTCCAGGATCTCATCGCTCGTCGTGGAAGCGGGAAAGACCCGGACCCGGGCTCCGGAGTCCACCAGCAACCTGAGGATATTCTGCTTGATGCCGAAATCGTAAACCGCGACCTTGAAGCGTTCTTCGGTCTTCTTCGGCGACGCGTTCCATTTCCAGGAACCCTCATCCCAGTCATACGGTTCGCTACAGGTCACTTCCCTGACCAGGTCGAGCCCTTCGATATCGGGATACGACCGGATTTTCTCCATCAGGCCGGCAGGATCGTGATCCACGGTGGAAATGATCCCTTTCTTGGCTCCGGTTTCTCTTAAATTGCGGGTCAGTTTCCGGGTGTCGATTTCATGGATCCCGATGATTCCGTGCCGTTGGAGAAAGTCTTCGAGGTCGTCCCTCTTCCGCCAGTTGCTGGGGTATCCGCAGTACTCTTTGACAACGAACCCGGCCAGGTAGGGCCGTGTCGCCTCATTGTCCTCGAGATTGATGCCGGTATTCCCGATGTGGGGGTAGGTCATGGTAACGATCTGACCGCGATACGACGGGTCGGTAAGTATTTCCTGATACCCGGTGATCGCGGTGTTGAACACCACCTCACCTACTCTTTCGCCCGTCGAACCGACGGATCTGCCGTGAAACGCCGTGCCGTCGGCCAGCACGAGAGTTGCTTTCATTTTCGTTCCTTCACAAATGCCCCAAGTCTCTCCATGGCTTGAGCGATCCTGTCATCGGGAGCGGTCATGGAAATCCTGAAGAAATCTTCTCCACTTGGACCGTAGCCCACGCCGGGGGTAAGGGTCAAGCCCTGCTTTTCCAGGAGATCCGCGCAGAATTCCACCGACGAGGAATATCCTTCCGGAACATGAACCCAGAAGTAGTATCCGGCCCTGGGAAGTTGAAATCTGAATCCCATGCCGGTCAACGCGGACGCTATGGCGTCACGCCTCCTCCTGAACAGATCGGCCCTTTCCCGGACGAATTGCTCCACGTCCGGGTGTTCGAGTGCTCTGGCCGCGGTCCGCTGGACGGCCATGAAGACTCCGGAATCGATGTTGGACTTGAACGTGAGAAACGCGTCAATCAGCTTTTCACCGCCCGTCACGAATCCGATACGCCATCCGGTCATATTAAAGGTCTTGGAGAAGGAATGAATCTCTATGGCGATCTCCTTCGCGCCGTCGACCTTCATGATGCTGATGGGGCGATCTCGTTCGTCAAAGTATACCTCGGAGTACGCATTGTCCGCCAGTATCACGACGTCATGTTTCTTGGCGAAAGCCACGAGCCTCTGGAAAAAAGATTCATCGGCCACCGCGGACGTGGGGTTGTTGGGATAGTTGACATACATGATCGACGCGTCATCGGCCTGTGTGGGATCTACGGCGTCGAGGTCGGGCAGAAAACCGTTCTTCTCCAAGAGCGGAATGCGGACGACTTTGCCGCCTGCGAATCCGATGGCCGCCTCATACACGGGATAGCCCGGGTCGGTGACAAGGCCGCTGTCTCCGGGGTCGAGGAAGACAAAAGGCAGATGTGACACCGCGTCCTTGGCCCCGATGACGGCCATGATCTCCTTTTTGGGGTCCAGGACGGTGCCGAAGCGTTTGGAGAACCAACGGGCCACGGCCTCGCAGAAGTCGGGTTCTCCTTTATAGCTGGGATAGACGTGATTTCGCGGATCGCGGATTTCTTCATCCGCGATCTTGAGGATGAAGTCCGGCGTCGGGCGATCCGGGTCTCCGACTGCCAAGGAAATGACGTCCACACCTCGTTGCTGGACTTTTTTGCGCTTCTCGTCGATGAGGTGGAACAGATAGGGGGGGGTATCGGTTACCCTCCGTGACAGCTTCATGTGACTCCTCCCGCTTGGTTAGAGGTATTGTGCGGCCGGCAAAGAAGCGGTCCGGCTCGCGGATCAGACCGGCGGTCCGTTACGCTCGTCATCCGAGGGCACCGCGCACGACCGGACGGTGGTTGGTACGCGGAGCCGCGTTGCAGGCGACTCGGGAGCCGCCTCAACAAATAGGTGAACTTAGCATCGTTGGCCAAGAGAGTTCAAGCTCAAATATGGTCGACGGGCCGGATACCGGCTCCCAGCTTGCGCGCTGCTTAATGCTTGACTTTGGTTCTCACTTTCCTTATTTTCAGTTGAATTCTCCGCGGGAGAAAAAAACTATCACGTGGTACCTTCCCCTGAAACTATTTTGTCGTGTCTGTGTCTGAATATCGTAAGTCTGATCGTTGCATCGGGCGGCAGGTCCGAAGGCGATGACGACGGCGAGGTTGTGAAGAGGTGCATTGAAGGCGATCCTGAGTCGTTCAATGAGCTGGTGGAGAAGTATTACAGGAAGATATACAACCTTGCGTACCGGTTTGTAGGCGATTCTGAGGAAGCCAACGATCTGGCACAGGAAATTTTCACCGCGGCTTTTCAGAATCTCGATAAATTTCGGGGTGATGCGAAGTTCTCAACGTGGCTGTTTCAGATTGCCACGAATAGAGGGAAGAATAAGTTCAAGTACCTCAAGAGACGCGGTTACTTCGTAAATAGGGGTCAAAGTGATACGGATGATGAGCGCGATTACCTCCAGAAAGCCGTTCCGGACCATTCAACAAACCCCGAAGATCTCCTCGCCGGAAAGCAAATCCAGAAGGTCGTCCAGGACGCAATTAATGAACTCGACCCGGATCACAAAGAGATTGTGATCCTGAGAGATATAGAAGGTTTTTCCTATGAAGAGATAGCAAAGATCCTCAACCTTCCGGAAGGAACCACCAAGTCTCGATTGCATCGGGCGAGAATGGTCGTAAAAGAAAAACTCAAGAAGGTCTTGTCATGAAGGAATGTGAACGCATAAGCGATTTTTACGGTGAACTTCACGATCGGCAACTGAGTTCTCACCTGCAGGAAGAAACGTTGGAACATTTCAGGACTTGTACCGACTGTCGTGAGGATTTCAAATGGTACAGCATCACGGTCCGGGCGCTGAACAATCTTGAGGAAGTACCTGCACCGGAAGATTTTGTCGCTCAGCTCAGCGCGAAACTCTATGCAAGACCCACTTCTCGTTTCTATGACACCTATCTGGAGTATGTCCGAAACTTTCTTTCGTCCTCGCCCCATTTACCGCTGCCCGTGGGGGCGGCTACTCTCGCGTTCTTGGTCGCGGTGGGCATTGTCATGTACAATCACTCGGCCGTGGACTATATCCCGCAGGCGGCTTCAATGCAGGCGGTCAGAGGCGCGGGCCACACTCAGCCCGACGCGATGGTCGCGGTAAGCGATGCCGGGGGCATGGGAGGCTCCGCGTATCATCTCACCCGTCCCCAGACCCACGCATCGGAACCGACCCTCCCCTCTTCCACCGCACGCTCCTCCTTCCATTCGGCAGCCATTCCAAAGTCACTCGAAACAAATGTCCAATTCGCGGGAGCGCACTTGAACACATTGGCCGACAGGATTGGGGGAGACAACCTTACCGTGGAGAGTCCGAGTGTGGACGTAGCGGTGGAGTCCGTCAAGAGAATACTCCCGAACATCAGCGGCAGACTTGTCGAGGAAAAGACCCCCGGTAAGTTTGGGGAAAAGGTGATCGGTATCCGAATTCCCTCCAGTTCTTACGGGCACCTTACCACCGAGCTGATCAACCATGGCGCCGTCGCGGCCGGCGTAGGATCCCACGCAAGCACCCCCGCACCCTCAAAGGCCGATGCCGGCAACCTCATCCTCTACATCCACTTCGTACAGTCCCCCTGAACAATCCTCGGAATATCGTTTCAAAGGACCAGTGATCGCTCTGTTTCTCATGGTCCCGATTCAACTCTCATTTTCTCATCGAGTTGACATTCGGACCGTTTCGAATCAAGATCCTCCCGGAGAAGGGAGGATGCGATCAAGTGAAACTCGGCATAATCGGACTGCCCGGCTGCGGCAAGAGCACCCTTTTCAAGGCCCTCACCGGAGGAATAGATCCGGGCGACCGCAAGGGGCATCAGGAGCCAGGATTGGGCGTCGTCAAAGTGGACGATTCACGACTGGATTTCCTTGGGCGCTACTACAAACCCAAGAAGGTCACGCCGGTACACGTAGAATACGCAGACATAGCCGGCATCACGGGGGAAGGCAAGTCCGGAAAGAGCTTGGGCGACAGGATCCCGGCACACGCCCGTCAGGTGGACGCTCTGGTCCATAGCGTCCGATACTTCGATTCATTCTCCCTCGGTCCCGCCGACCCTCTCAAGGATTACTTCCTGGTGGAAGAAGAGCTTATCCTTTCGGATCTGGCTTCCGTAGAGAAGCGAATGGAACGCATCGAGAAGGATCTCAAGCGCGGGAAGAAAGAGCTTTCCGAGGAGTTCGATCTTCTCAAAGAGGCCCAGGCCCTTCTCGAAGCGGGAAAACCCTTGCGGCTCTTTCCGCCGGCATTCGAATCGGAAAAACTTAGGGGGTTTGCCTTCCTGTCCGCAAAGCCTGAGCTGGTTCTCATCAATGCGGGTGACGACAAGAGTCCCGCGGAGGTCGGGACGATCGTACAAGAGATTCGATCCGGAACCGAGAATCAGCCTCGAATGTCTTTCGATTGGCTCTATGCAGACGCGGAAGCCGAAATAGCCCTGCTGAGTCCTGAAGATGCCCGCGAGTTTCTGGAAGACCTCTCTCTGGAGCATGGCGCAAAGGAACGAATAGTGAGGACTTCCTTTGAACTGCTCAACCTCATCGTATTCTTCACCGCGGGAGATCCCGAGGTACGGGCATGGCCCCTCCAAAGAGGCCAAACCGCTCTCAAAGCCGCCGGGACAGTTCACTCCGACATGGAGCGAGGGTTTATCAGGGCCGAAGTGACGGCCTTTGAGGACTTCCGAGAAGCCGGCTCGCCGGCCGCTGCGCACAAAGCGGGCAAGGTTCGTCTTGAAGGCAGGGATTACCTCGTGCAAGACGGCGACATCATTCTCTTTCGGTTCAACATCTAGCCTCACCCGGAGGGACGACCCGGTGTGGGCTGACTGCATACCCGTAATAATCGTTTTTCATTGACCTTTTTTGACGTCTGTTGTATGGTGAATCATTCCAGTACCCTGAATGCGGTTCGGAGAATGTGACGCACGTCGCGTTCGACCAAGAAGAGGCATATCCTTTGGATACCACCATTGAATTCCTCGGTGAGCCCAAGATCGACTCACCGCTCAGAATGGGACAGTTCGTGGAAAACGACGAGCGGATCCTGTTCAACGTCTGTGCGGCCGGCGTGGCTCGAGATTTCGCCAACGGTACCGAGCCCGTCTCATTCCTTAAAGCCGGACCGCGACGGAAAGTCTTTTTCGACACCAGTAAGCTCCGATGTGCCATCGTCACCTGCGGAGGGCTTTGTCCGGGGCTCAACAACGTCATTCGATCGCTGGTGCTGACGCTCCATCATTCCTACGGCGTGACCAACATTCTCGGCATCAAGTACGGGTTGCAGGGGTTCATCCCTCGCTACGGGCATCCATTCGTCGAACTCACTCCGGAATCGGTGAGCGAGATCAATGAACTTGGGGGAACCATTCTGGGCTCTTCGAGAGGTCCTCAGGACATGGAGGCCATTGTTGACGCCCTGGTCCGCAGCAATATCAGAATACTCTTCGCCATAGGCGGCGACGGTACGTTCCGGGCGGTGTCCAAGATGACCGAAGAGATTCGGAATCGGCGTGAGAACATATCCGTAGTCGGCATACCCAAGACAATCGACAACGACATTCTCTATTCATCTCGGTCTTTTGGATTCAACACCGCCGTGGGCATAGCCGCGGAAGTCATAGGGTCTGCGCACGTCGAAGCCTTGGGAGCGCCCAACGGCATCGGTCTGGTCAAACTAATGGGACGTCATTCGGGGTTCATTGCCGCCAGCGCGGCATTGGACAAACGGGACGCGAATTTCGTGCTGATTCCGGAATCCGACTTTGACATTGAGGGCCCCCACGGCCTGCTGCAGAAGTTGGGGGAGCGGATCTTGGACCGCCGGCACGCGGTGATCGTCGTGGCCGAGGGCGCGGGTCAACGGTACTGCGCGGTGGGCGGCACCGACGAGTCCGGAAACGTACGATTGGGAGACATCGGCTTGTACCTCAAGGATCAGATTCAGCGATATTTCGAATCCAAGGACCTTGAGATCAACCTCAAGTACATCGACCCGAGCTACCTGATCCGTTCCGTCCCCGCCACCCCCAACGATTCGGTGTTCTGCGGGTTCCTGGCTCAGAACGCGGTCCATGCGGGGATGGCAGGCAAGACCAACATGATGGTAGGTACATGGAACGACGAGTTTGTGTACGTGCCCATCAACCTGGTCGTCACAGGGCGGAAACAGGTCGATCTCAACGACAAGCTGTGGAGGAGCGTTCTGGAAGCGACGGGGCAACCGCCCCTAAAACCTGAGGAATAGGGAGACTCGGCATCACGGCGACTCCCCATGATTCGCGGATCGCAACTGACCATGAAAGTCCGCCTGGGCTCCGGGCCGAAGATCCCGCGGAACGCGGGACGGACAGACATTCCCGGGCTGTAGGGGCGGACCCTTGTGGCCGCCCGGGTAGACACAGGGGCCTACCCCTACAGGAACGAGAAGGAAACGGATTTCCAGGTAAGAATCCGGGAAAAGCTTCCGGGGCGGAAACTTTTTACCGATTTCATTGTCGAATGAGTGGATTACTTGTGAAATTTCGTCTATGATCATCATAGTGGAGGTATGTTATGAACAGGACGTTGATAGTTCTCTCCGTCTGCATGGTGTTGGTACTGTCGGCAGCTCCTTGGAGCGACGCGGGCATGTTCGTTGCCACGGCAAAGAACCTTCGTGGAGCACTGTACCAAGGGTTCGGACCGACTCCGGGGCACGCGTCGGAAATGGCCGTCGTGAAGTGCTCGCAGGATTCGTTCATCCCGCCCAGCTGCAAGGTCGTCTGCGTACGAATGGAGATGCCCCCGGTGGCATACGCTCCCAAGGTGCGCAAACCGGTTGCGAAGTCCCGGCCGTTCATGAAGAGCGGCGGTCCTCCCCCCCCATATTCCTGGGGCAGACCCCATCCCTAGGACTTCCCCGAACCGTTCGGGGTGGGTAGTGGAAGCCTGTGCGGCGAGCAAGTCGCCTACCGCGTGCTGATCGGTCGAGCCCCGCGGTAGGCCGTTCAGGCCGGCCCGAGGCTCAAATCGCCCCGTATCGCCGAGCAATGAGAGATGCCCTTCGGTTCATACACCCGAGGGGCATCGTCATGAGGTGAGGCAGTGTCCAAAGCTCTCAAGTTCATACTTGCTTCCGTGGTCGGCGCTCTCGCGATCTACGGGGCGGTAACGATCATTGCGGGATTGCTCACGGAATCACACGGGAGGAGTGCTGCAAAAGCGGCCCAGCCCTTTGTAAGCGGCGTCACCTCCGCGGTGAAGGATCAGGTCAAACAGAAGCTCGAGGACACGCCTGACGCGGAATTGGAGAAGGACTCGTACGAGGTCTCCAAGAAGATGTACCCGATCCTGAAGGGCGCCCTGCTGGGTCAGTTGGAGGGCTTTGTCAAAGACCCGGAGCGCGAGCAGCTTCCCGCAAAGATGAGAGATGCCGGCAAAGCGGTCTCGGAGCAGATCGTCGGCCCGTTCACCAAGGGGCTTGCTGAAGGATCCGGCAAGATTTTTGGGGACTTCGACCGCGCGGTCGATGGGGTACGGAAACTCCAGGACAAGAACAAGGACCTGGTTGACGCGATAGCGAACAGCATCGGCCAACTGAAGCGATTCTTGGAGCAGAAGCCGCTTCCGCAACCTCCTGACGTTGAAAGCTATCCCCAGCCTCCCGAATCCCCGCAGACCGGGCCTCCGGCCGGCTCGGACCGAAGGCCGTATGAGCCGATGGGGCCGGAACCTTCCGAATAGCTTCCCTCGCACGGCACTATCACTCCGATCCATACCATCATCGGTCGCGTGTTCATGGACCGCGGCGGTAACCTACCTCAGGGGGCGAAACAGTGAAGATTACCATTACCATCGGATCTTTGAGCATGGACGCGGAACTCAACGACACCACCACCGCGAGGCTGGTGGGAAAGGCATTGCCCTTCACCACTCGGTTCGCGACATGGGGAGACGAGATCTACTTCTCGATCCCCGTTGATTCGACCCTGGACGACAGCGCCAAAGAGATTGTGGAGATGGGAGATTTGGGGTACTGGCCGTCCGGCAAGGCCTTTTGCATCTTTTTCGGTCCAACGCCCATGAGCGGCCATCCCGGGGAAATCGTGCCGGCTTCGGCAGTGAATATCATCGGCAAGGTGCTGGGCGACCCGAAACTCTTCAAGGAAGTCATGGACAAAGGTGAGGTCAGGGTGGAGGCTGCCGGCAGTCGGTGAATTCCCGGTCCCCACATGAGGCGGTTGCGCCGATGTCGGGGTCACGTGTCGGTGGAGGGGTTGTGCCATGTACTCAGGTCGTGTCGGCCTTGACGTATGAGTATTTCCGCCGGGTCTTCTCTTGTTTTCTCAGGGACGGGTGATCTTGACGCCAAACGAAGCCGGTCCGACCCGCCAAGTAGTATCCCGGCCGCCGTTCCCGCGGTGCGTCACCGGATACGGAGCGCACGGACTGTGAATGCGTGCTCTCCATGCCATTCATGGCAGTCTACACCGTCAAATCCAAATACACGTATGTCAAGCCTGATAATCATATTGAGGGCACCGCGATACTCGAAATAGGGCTGCGGGCACTCGAAAGTCACGTTCTGTAACTGTTGACCTATGTCTGCTTCATTTTCCAAGTCGTCGCCAAATTCGTCGAGAACGGCTCCGGAGGACGCCTGCCTTTCAAATGGGCGCCCTGCGTTCCCGCATTCCGTTGGTTGGTCTGGCGCTGTTCTGGACAAGGTGCTATCATCTACATGAAGACGCAGACGTCGACCAGGGGAACAGGCCACGTGTTCGGCAAGGACAGATGCCGAGAAGCGACCAGAGCCACGGCCGCACTCGACAAGCACGGTTTGGCGGAACGGATTAAAATCCGGGAACCGCGGAGCGGGCCGTGCGTCGTGAATACTCGTCACGGTCGAGGGGATCAAGAAAATCGACGCTCAGCGACGTGCAGAGCCGGGAGCCTTTCTCAGATCGCTTCAGACGCGTGGGGTGGTACCTTCGGTCTCACGATCTCCAGCCTACATCCATTTGGCAGGCCGCGCTCGATGTCGAGGCAGGGGGGATGAATGGGAAGAAGGCGCCGCCGTTCTCTCAACTTGAGGACATCAAAATCCGGACGCTCTCCATAGGCCGGCCGGAAAACGGACAGGGGGAAGAGGGCACAGTCGCGGCCGGTGTCGAGAGACGAGGACCCGGTTCACGAGTATCGGTTCCGCCGGCTCTATTGCTCAGACTAAGTTGGTCCGAGCCCTACCGAGAGGTTTTCAAATGCCTAGACTTATTAAAAAGGATTCGAATAAAAGCATCGCGAAGCGCCAAACGGGCTATCGGACCGGACCGAAAAGGTCCAACCGGACCCGGTCGGACGTCAACCTGGTCGAACGTGCCGAGTATCTGCTGGATGGTGCGGTGCAATCAGGCGCAGAGCTCTGGTATTGGCGCATAGGGAGTACGAGTGTCGGCAGGTACCCATATTCCGGCTCGATTCTTGGGTTCAGCCACAAAAACCCTTTGAAAGGCACCGCGGAAGCCTACCTGGAAAGAATCCCAACGGAATATCGTGAGGCGGAGCGTGAGAGTAGACGATCCGTCGATCCTCGTGTCTACGAAAAATATGACCGAACCTATCCAATAGAGGATTGCCGTGGTCGAATCAGGTGGCTCCGTGACTTCGGGACCGTTATCGAGGAACCCGACCCCAATGGGGGCCGGAATTACGTGGTGTCAGGCATACACATCGACATTACCGACCAAAAGAACAAGGAGAGTCTCCTTGAAGATCTTTACCACGTTGCCCTTGCCATGACGCCGGACCGCTCTCTCAACCAGTACCTTGAGATCGCCGAGAGGGCCGCTCGAAGAATGTTTCGCGCGAAAAAAGCGCACGTCCGGCTGGGCAGAGATCCTTCGAGTTCGTCAAGTGATCAGGGTGCGTCATCGGAGCAAACGGAAACCTGTGTGGAGACGGATTCCGGAACTCACCCGGGTGATGAGGATCGGCGGATCGTCGTTCCCATAGCTGCGGGAGCGAAGCGCTTTGGCGATCTATGCGTGTGCACCACGGAAACGTCCCGGTTCTCGGAAACCGATCACAAATTTCTCGGCCTTCTCGCAAAACTCTTGGCCGTCGAAATAGACAGAAAAAAGGCTTCTCGTTTTGAGGCTCTCTATAACTTGGCAAGTCACATGACCGAACACCACTCACTTGATTCCAACTTGGAAGCCGTTGTCAGGAAGACCATGGACCTGGTCCGTGCCGATGTCGCATATATCGGCGTGCACGATGAACAGAGTCAGGAGGTCTATTTCCCTGTAGCATTGCCTGCGAAGGCGGCGAAAATGAAACAGAGCAGGATAGCCATAGGGGAAGGCCTGGGCGGGATCGTGGTGAAAGGCACGAAAGTGATGAACGAGCATTACCAAACGTTCATCACTGGTTCAAACATGGACTACCAAAAGAAGAACATGCTCATTGAAGAAGCCAAGAGTATCGGAATAGAGTGGGTACTGGCGGCTCCCATGAGAATAGGCACCAGAGAACTGGGCGTCCTTTATGCAGCCTCCACCGAGTTCACCGTGAAATCGCCGTTCTCGGAGTCCGACGAGGAAACAATTGCACTACTGGCCAATATAGGGGCTGTGGAGGTCTCGCACAGGAAGGCGGAGGAGAACCTGAGAAAGAGTGAAGCGCTATGGCGCTCGATCCTGGACTCGTTTTCCGATCCCACGTATGTCCTTGACAAATCAGGCCATTACCAGTACGTGAATCCCTCTACGGAGAAGCAGTTTGGCTCTCCGGATGGAGGCCTCATAGGAACGAAACACTACGGCATCCTTGAAGACGGTGCGGATAAGAAGACCGACCGGGTGTGGAAAGACGTGCTCAACGGCATTGCGAGGGAGAGACGATATACAAGACCTATATCGGAAATCCAAAGGCAATTTGAGGAACAGCTGATACCCCTGAAGGATCTTAACGAGCAAGTCGTGAAGGTCTGCGGGATCTCACGGGATATTACGGACAGGAATTATGAGTCGACAAGGCACAAAACTGGTTTTGATCAGTATGCCCGCATTCAGGATTTCCCTTCACCGGCTTTCAAGAAGATCCTCTCAGTTGCCGCCGAAGCGGCGGCAAACCCGGATGCCTGTGTCCTGATCTTGGGCGAAAGCGGAACGGGCAAGGAGTACATTGCCGGATACATTCACAGAGAATCCAGTCGCAACAACGGTCCCATCTGCCCCGTCAATTGTGCCACTCTCCCGATTAGTCTGGTCGAATCCGAGCTGTTTGGTCATGAGAAAGGAGCATTCACCGGAGCCGTTGATCGGAAGCAAGGTTTCTTGGAAATGGCCCAAGGCGGGACCATCCTCTTGGATGAGATCGGCGAGATGTCCGTTGAGATTCAGGCCAAGTTGCTTCGTTTCCTGCAGGAAAAGACTCTCAGGAGAGTGGGCGGGAACAAGGATATTTCAGTGGATTCACGAATAATTGCCGCGACAAACCGAGACATTCATACCGCATTGGAAGAACGCCGATTTCGGGAGGACTTATATTATCGTCTGAACGGCTTCATAATCACCATGCCTCCGCTCCGTGAAAGAAAGGAAGATATTCCGCTCCTTGTCGAAACCAGAATCGGTATCCTTTTGCAATCATCGGCAAGAAAGACTCCCACACTCACCGACGCCGCGCTGCGGAAGCTCCTAGATTATGACTGGCCGGGCAACGTGAGAGAACTTGAATGGCTCCTGCAGCGAGCACTGCATTTGCAGCCGGGGGACCTGATTCAGGCCGATGACATCAGACTGGAAGATGCGTATCGAGGCGGCCGGTCCGGCGAAGACCGACACTATCGAGAAAGAGACACGCGTGGCAAAGTCCAAGATCTGGCGGACAGAGTCACCGCGTTGGAATCACTGCTCAGAGATCATCTGCAGCCCGGTCGGGCGGCCGAACAGGCGACCGATCCAGCCCCCTGGTCGTACGAGGTCGCGTTTCCGTCCGAAGAAGAACCGCTTGATGTGAGACTTGGACAAGTAAGGCAGGCCTTTATACGGGAGGCCCTTCGCCGCACCGGCGGCGTAAAGACAAAGGCGGCCGCCATGCTGGGAATACATAGAAACAGTATCACTCAGTGATTGAAGTGGCTGCTCTCTGGGCCCCCGGCGCAGGAGATGCCCGATTCTTGAACATAGTTCGCCCGGAATCAGTGCAGCTTGCCTCATTTCCGGGCGCAACGAGTCACATGTAGTCCGACCCATTCCTTTTCTTCCGCCCTTCTACTCTATTGATTTATTTTACAGTATTCCGTTTCAATCATGTCTTCGATTCGTTGGCACGCTGTTTGCTCTCCTGAAGCCCATCGTGGAGGCCGGGGGAAGACACTGCAACTGCATGAAGAGCCTATATGGTGCAAACCTACCCCGAACCATGGGGAGCACGCGGACGTGCGCCGGCGGATACCGTCCGGCAGGCCCCTCGTAGTTTCTGGGCATACGCGTCCAAACTCTCACGCGCAGCGACGCGTCATTGCGAGGAGCGAAGTGGATCAACGCGAAATCGGTCGTTCAGTTCTTCTTCCGCAAGAGCGAGTGCTTACCCTCACACGAGGTCAAGGATATAGACACGAATAGAGGACCTGTGCACGGCAACTCTTACCGACATCAAGAAAGGAACTCCAATGGAATGCCCGATCATAACCAGTTATCGGAACGTAGTCCCGATAGATTCCGACCAGTTGTTCACGGTTTCACTCGACGTCTTCGCCCAGCCGCCCACCGTTACGTTTGTAGGCTACATGGGGATGCAATCAGTGGACGAGCTCTGCCGTGAGGTCGATCTGGTCGAAAGGTACTACCGGTCCAGGGAAGTCAGGATTCGCATCAGTTCTCACGGCGGAGACTTCACGTCTTTGGAACTTTTCCTCGAAAGGTTGGGCCGATGGAAGGAGGAAAAGTCCATGCGCGTCCGGACCCATGCCTTGCAGCGGGCGGTCGGGCCCGCCGCGTTCATGTGCGCCATGGGAGACATCGGCACGCGCGTCTGCCATTCCTTCACCCAACTGGATTACTCTCCGACGGGCGACGATTTTCAGAGGGGGGTAGGGTTCCTGCAGGACGTGCCGACGGTCAGGATTCCTGCGAGGGAAGAGACCTATCGAGGCGTACTCCGCACGGTATCCCATCACGTTTTCCGAAATATGGTCAAGCCTACGTTGGAAAAGGGAGATTCTCGCGCGACACGTCGGCTTGCCTTGTTTGTGGAGAAGATCAACTCCCTTGAACCTGCCCGGGAGATTCAGAGCGGAAACGACTCCCCGAGGACCCGCGTTCAGGACGGCGCGGGAATCTCGGAAACGGACATCTTCACGGCATACAATCGCCTCTGTGGAGGGGATGCATGCATCACTCCGGAATTGGCCGGAGAAATACTGCTCATGGACCACATTGCAAGACCACTGGAATCCGAAGGGAGCGTACACCATGAATAACACCACTACCGCACCGATATCTTTCACCGAGAATCACCCGTGCTTGGAAATCCCGGAGTGGCAATCGCTCAACGGAGGACTATTGAGGCCTCTGGAGGCGAGTCGTCATTATCTGGTCCTGGGGGAAACAGGTTCAGGCAAGACGCTTTCAGCGATCAGGCCCTGGCTTCGAGCAGCCTGGGCCTACCCGTCCGAGCAGGAGTACCGGCGGTATGCCGAGTCCGTCGAAGCGACCGGCCAGGTTCCTGAATCCATGGAAGAACTCAATCCCGGCATGTTGGTCATCGATCCCAAGGGTGAACTTAAGGAGTTCATTCTGCACGAGCAGCCGAAGTTTCCTGTCGGCCGCAAACTGATCTTCCTGGACATCGCGTCTCCTCACTACGTGATCCCCTGGTTTGACCCTGCGGAAGCCGTCCAAGTCGATTCGTATACGATTGCGGCCCGCATGTTGTCGCTTTCCGCATACATGACTCGCGAGGGATATTCACGAGACCCATTCTGGGGAAAAGAGGCACAGGACATTATCAAAGCGTTGCTTTCCATCGACCACGCTATCGTAAAGCAGAAGAAAATCAGGGGGCTGAAGCTCTTCTGGGAACGGGTGCATGACGGGGTCATCTCAAACCTCAAAGAGTGGCACGCAAGAG
>JAVHLK010000063.1:0-5453 GCA_031082285.1 Desulfomonilaceae bacterium | reverse complement strand
AGGGGGCGAAACCAGGGCGCGCCAATTCCAAGATCTTTACGACAAGTTCAACAACTCTCTGTCCGAGTTGAAAACTTCTTCGGTTCGATTGCGCCTGCACCTGGATGAAGAAGAAGTTCCCGAGTGTCTCCGGGATCTGGATCGGGCGATCGACTCGTTCCCCAAGGCACGAAACGACCGTGATCGAGGAATGGTGTACGACACGTTGCTGGACTGCCTGGATGACCTTATCATATGGCGCAGAAGAAAGGTTTCACTCTTGGGGGCCTCCCGGGAGACGGCCCGACTCGCAGGGGACGTCTTGACACACGGTGCCCAATCCCGGATGTACGGCGAGCAGCTCACTGATTGGGATCCTTCGGGGCCGGAGCAGGATCCCGGGATTGATGAGGACCTGCGCTCACTTGATCTGCGTTACAATCGCTCCTGTTATTTGCGGCCGCACTTTCGCCTGCTCAATCTCTCCAGCACGTATCATCGTGAGCAACCCGCCGGCGATCCGGTATTGGATGCATACTTGAAGGCGGCGCGCAAATATGAGGTTCCGGCAGAATCGCTTCTCAGGATCCGCCAGTTGATCTCGCTTGCGGACAAGACCTATTCGTCCATCATAGCCGTGATCAACGGTGTGCTCAACGAGTTGACCAGTCCGGAGTTGGCTGCATGTCTCTGCCTGAATCCTTATGAGATGCCCGTCAAGGACCGGTGCCTCAACGTTGCCCAGGTCGTGAAGGAAGGGGCCTGGCTGCTGTTCAACCCGGGGATCGGCAGGAACTCCGCGATTGGAGACATCGTGGCCAGGGCTCTGAAAACAAAGTTCTTCGAAACCGCGTTGAGCAGAACGAACAAGATTCGGCCTCTCATGTACGTTGCAGATGAATTCCAAAGATATCTTACCGGCGACGCCGAATCGAGCGAGGCATTGTTCCTGGACAGGTGCCGGGCTTACCGTGTCTGTTGTGTCCTGGCGACTCAGTCCTTGGCTTCCCTGAGATACGGACTGTCGGTATCCGACCAGACGGGGAGCGGCTCTGCTGCAATGGAGGCCGCCCTTCAAATCCTTGTCAACACGACGGCAAACAAATTCTTCTTCCGCAACACCGACCCTCTTACTCAGGAATGGCTCAAGACCATGATACCCGAGTGTCCTCGTCCCGGAAGACCGCATTTACTCGATGTGAGGCCTGTGTCATCACTTAAGATCGGAGAATGCTACTGCCTCCTCGGTGATGGGACATATGGGCTCGGCAAGGCGGCCGTCGAGTCGCACCCACCCGTGCTCAAGCACAACGACCACGTAGCGCCGTCGACCAAGCGGAAAAAGACGAGGTAACTTCTGAGATTTTGACGTATCCGACCGGCTGCCGGCCCCATGTAACACCGAGACGGCCTGTTGCCGGGTCTTTGGGACGTGTTTCAAGTCTGCTCTTGGCTCATGTCGCTCATTCAGATGAGTCACGAGTAGACCTGATCTCCCCCCTCTCCCAGATCTCTAATCAGTGCCTCAAACCGGCCTTCGATCCCGGTCGCCACGACCCGTTCTTCGTCCACGAACACCGCGTCTCCGCTGATCCTGAGCAGCTCGCAGTGGCTCGCCACTTCGTTGTTCGCCATGTTGATCCCCACGCCCTTCAGGAGGTTCGGCTCGAAATATGCCCGGCTGATCTCTTCCGTTGTCCTGGGCTCGTGCCTGATGATGTCCAGAATGTCCGCGCATCGGGTGATATGGTGACCGATCAGCTCGTCGATCCGGGTTGCCGGATCGAGGTGGTTCCATGTGCCGTTGTAGTACAGTCGGTGGGCCGGGAGGACAACGAGGTTCGCGGGCGATTCCGAGATCCTCCGCAGGACGTTGAGCGATCGAATGTACGCCCTCAGCCCGTACAGTTGTTGCGCCTCGACGTACTCGGCGGGCAACACGTCTTTGGTAAGTTCAAAGAACGACTCCCGTGTCGGATGCGGCGTGATGTCGGGCAGCACGGAGTCACCTACGAGCATGGCTTCGCGATCCACCAGCACGGCAACGGCATCGGGAGAGTGGCCCGGAGTGTGGAACACTTCGATGCCCGAGTCCGGCGAAGCCGCGGAACCGTTGAAGCAGTCGATCGCCAGTTCGCTGCGCTCCTGGTGGTACTCCCGGCACCATTTCCTTGAGAAGGATTCCGGCATGGGACAGTGCCGGCACGATGCGGGAAACCCCTGGTGCGTACCATCGGGGGTTTGTGACGGGTAGATCCGAATGAGCCGTTCGTACACGGCATGCGCTTTGACGATCATGTTCCCGCCGGCCGAGCCGACGATCTCCGCGAGTCCTCCGTCGTGGTCCTCGTGACCGTGACTCAGGAGAATGAAATCCAGATCGTGCACGGTCCGACCGGTGTGCGCCATCATCGCCAAAAGGTTCTTGCCCTGCGATCTGCCTCCCGTATCCACGAGAAACGGCCGGTCGCCGAGTACCAGATAGTTCCAGGTTGGGCCGAGATCCCATTCTTCACTGTACTGGTTCTTCGTCGCGTACGCGAGCAGGTCTCTGCCCGAGGGGAGCGCTATCTTCACGATCATATCGTTTCCCGACTTATCGCCGGGCCTGATGATTTCCAGGTTGGGTTCGCCCATGCATGTAACCTGCCTTGTTGATAACCTCCAAGCGGTCAAGCAAAAACGGCCGCCGAGGACGAGCGAACCGCGCCGGCTTCACCGGACGGTTTAGTGGCTCGTTGTTGAGAACCAGTATAACACGAATTTCCCCTTCTCGTCCCCGGGCTCTGCCTGGTGTGTATCTGAATGATGCGGTTCGCTCCGCTCACCACATCCTACTGAAATACACGATGGTCTTGAGGACACGGTTCACTTGTGAGCGCTCCCCTCGTGGTACGCCTTGTAGATGGGGTCGGCCTCCTGGAGTTGACGGCGCATGACTTTTCCCACAAGGGTCTTGGGGATTTCATCAATGAACTCGATGTGCTTGGGGACCTTGTAGTGAGTGATGTTCTCCTTGGCCCACGTTCTGAGTTCAGCCTCGGTAATCTTCCCTTGCCACTCCTTCTTGAGCACGACCCACGCCTTGATCGCTTCACCGGTGGTTTCGTCGGGCAGGCCTGCAACCGCCGTTTCCAGAACGCAATCGTGATCGCCCAAGAGTTGTTCCACCGAGGTTGGGAATACGGAATAGCCCTTGACCTTGATGAGCTGTTTCTTGCGATCGTTGAGGACGACTCGGCCCAGCTCGTCCATGTAACCAATGTCTCCCGTATAGAGCCAGCGCAGTCCGTCTTCTTCCCTGATGGTGAGCGCGGTTTCTTCGGGATTTCCCAAGTATCCCTTCATGACCGTCGGGCCGGTCACCACGAGTTCTCCATTCTCTCCGACGGGCATCTCTCGAGTCCCGGTCTCGATGTCCATGATCTTCCACTGGATTCCCGGAAGCGGCAGCCCTATGGTGCCGGTGGTCTTGATGGCGCCCAACGGGCCTCCCGAAACTACGGGAGACGCCTCGGACAGTCCGTACCCTTCCACAAGGGTCGCGTTCGTCGCGGCCTCGAACCGGTCCTTGACGTTCTTGTGCAACGGCCCCGCACCGGATATGCATCCCCGCAGCTTTTTCGAGATGGGATACTTGCCGATGTCCGGGAAGTCCGCGATCCGCTGGAAGAGCACCTCCGCGCCGGGAAAGTACGTCTGGTTGTCCGCGGCCGTTTCGCAGATGGTCTTAAGGAGATCCTCGGTTTCAGGCGGCCGCGGGAACAGCATCATGCACATCCCCGCGTGCAGCACCGTGTTCATGACCGCGGTCATACCGAACGAATGAAAGAGCGGCAGGATGCCGATCATGGTCGCACCCGGTTCCTTCATCCATATCCAGTGAGAGACCTGAACGGCATTGGACACGCAATTAAAATGACTGAGAATCGCAGCCTTCGGGATGCCCGTGGTACCGCCCGTCATGATGTACGTGGCCACATCGTCCGCATTGATATCGACCGCGGCCTCGATCGGCCGTTCCCTCATCAGATCGAGGAAGTTGACGGCATTCCCCGGAACCTTGCCCGTGGGGATCTTCTTGAGCTTCTTTCCGAGCCACTTCTTGAGTGAGGAAACCTTGAGAAGATCCGCTATGTTGGTAACGATCAGGTGGTCGATCCGGTGTTGTTCCGCGATGGGTGCCTGAAGGATCTCGTACAATGCATCGAGGATGACGAGCGTCTTCGCGCCGGTCAACTTTAGTTCGTGAAGGACTTCCCCGGGCATGTACGTCGGGTTCACGCCGGTCACGATCAAGCCCAGCTTGGCGCACGCATAGTACCCGATGACGTACTGGAAGCAACTCGGCAGAGCCAGCGCCACCACGTCTCCCTTTCGCAGCCCCAACTTATGGAAGCCCGCGGCCAGGCAATCCACATGCTCCGACAGTTCCCGGTAGCTCATAAATGAGTTCAGGAACCAGACCGCGGGCTGATCGCCATACTTTCGCACCGCTTCCGAAAACATTTCATACAGGGTGATTCGAGGGAAATGCAGGTTTCGAGGAACTTCCGCGGGCCATCCTGCTTCAGGTTGCAGCCACGGTTTGGATTCATCCACATGGAAAGGATTGTTCTGCGTCACTTGGACACCTCCTCTGAGGGTTGCTGTTGATGACGGTTGCCGCGACCATGTGTGGCCTGACCAAGGAACACGGGGAACCGTATCGTTCACTGGGACGAAAAGTAATCTGCCAACCCCGGAACTGATACCGCATTACGGTACGCGTTCAACACTCTCGCGCGTGAGCCTCACCACGCTGCCCATTTCCGGCGGAATGCCGGTCCCGCCGTGCGGCAGACAAGACACGTGATGCGATTAGCCGAATTGAACCTGGGCGACGCCCAGCTTTTCTTGCAAGACTGCGGTCAAACTCCCCCTCGCGCTTTGATCCCTCACAGGTTCCACCTTGGAGACGGGCAGGCCCTCATCGTTCGTCCTGTACTTCCAGTCCACCACGTAACCGGGAACGTACGCGAAGCGGCATCCGTACATCCCGCAGCACGCGGAATCCGCGATTGCATCCCCCACCGCGTACAGGACGTCCCGGCCCTCAAACTCCACGGTCCCCTCCTCATGGAGCGTATAGCCGCCGCTGATGGAACGAACCTCATTATGCAACTCGTGAGTGTAGTCTCTGTTCATGTACCCGGTACCTGATGAAACCTTTCGAGATTGCCTCGGGCTTCGCCCTCGCAATGGCAACTTTGATGCCGGCATTGCGACGAGCGGAGCGACGAAGCCATCTAATCGGCGAGAAATGTGCGACCGAACTTGAGATCAGAGCACTTAGTGTCCGTCTCACAATAATCGTTACAACCGTGTCGGTCAGGGAATGATCGTGCCACACCGCGACGTAGGGGCGGGTTTTACACCCGCCCGGAATCGAGCGGGCAAGAGCGGGCGGGTGTAAAACCCGCCCCTACAAAGGC
>JAVHLK010000062.1 GCA_031082285.1 Desulfomonilaceae bacterium | reverse complement strand
TCCCAAAAGGGTATTTTCATCTTCAGTTGTGATCGCCCCGATCATGGAGGTTTGTCTAAAAGTCCTCTTCGGCCCGGACTTCACGTGGACTTTCATGGTCGGTTGTGATCGCCCCGATCATGGGGGTTTACGAATCAGAGCACCAAGTCACTTCTTGTGCGAGAATTCCATCACGTAATGGTAGCGGTCGGGGTGAAAATAACTGGTTCCCGCCTCCAACACCTTGTCGTCGGCAGTGAAGTAGATCCGCTCGAATTGGAGCACGGGATCGCCTTCCTCCAACCCCACATGTTTTGCCGTGTGCTTGCGGGCTCTCCCCGCGGTGATGGTCTGCCGAACCCGGTGTACGAGCAATCCGGATTTCTTCTCCACGATCGGCAGGATCGCTCCGGTTTCCAGATTTTCGTCGTCAAAGAATCCCGCAAACTCGCCCGGAAGATTGATCACGAAGTAGCAGACCGGATTATTCTTGAGAATCCGTATGCCCCTGAGTGAATACAGCCTCTCACCCGGTCCCAGGGAAAACAAGGAGGCCGCCGCCTTACCGGGGGTGACCAGTCCCTTGTACCGAATGACGTTGACCGCCTGCGCGGAAAGCTCCACCAACTCTTCGATCGTGTTGAAACAGTGCAGAGTCCGGTGAGACGGCTCCTGCCGGGCCAGGAATGTGCCCTTGCCGGGGATTCTGGAGATGAGGCCGTCTTGCAGCAAAGCTCCAAAAGCTTGCCTGACCACCGCGCGACTCACTCCGTAGCGGCTGCAGAGTTCCTGTTCAGTGGGGAAGGTTTCTTCGGGAGCAATCTCGCCGGCGGCGATCTTGTCCCGAAGGATTTTCTCAAGCTGGTAGTAAAGAGGGATGTGGCCTCTCTCCAGCTTCGTGTCGGCGTGTTCGGTTAATTGTACGGACATTATAATGTTATTCTATGACTCGCCGCATGCCGCGTCAAGCGTTTTCTTTGCAGCCGGCAAGGGAAAACCATGTCTCCGAGAACCCGCCCCGCGGGGGCCGTCGGGTGAGCCTTCGCGTCCATCCGCTTCATCAGAGCCCCATGAACTGAGCTGCGATGCCCTTCATGATCTCGTTCGTACCGGCAAAGATCGACATCACCCGCGCATCTCTCCATGCCCTGGCCACCGGATACTCTTCGCAGTACCCGTATCCGCCGTGTAGCTGCAGACAACCGTCCGCCACCCGCATTGCCATTTCCGTCGTCCAGTACTTGGCCATACTCACTTCGGCCACAATGCGGTCACCCGCCATATGCTCCACGATCAGCTTGTCCAGGAAGGTTCGGCCCAGTTTCACCTGCGTGGTCATCTCCACGAGTTTGAACTGCGTATTCTGGAATTTCGAGAGCGCCTTGCCGAACGCGGTCCGTTCCCTGCAATAGTCTATGGTTTTCGCCAGGACGTTTTCCGCGAGAGAGACAGCGGCCAGACTGCACATGATCCGCTCCTGCTGAAGCTTTTCCATCATCATGGCGAATCCCCCGCCCTTTGATCCGAGACGGTTGGCTTTGGGTACCCGACAGTCCGAGAAGAACAGCTCGGCCGTGTCCTGACTGTGCCATCCTATCTTCTTGATTCTCTTGCCTTTCTCAAAACCGGGCGTATCGGCCTCTACCAGGTACAGATCTATGGCCCGGTGGGCATTTTCAACCGACGGGTCCCTCACGGCAAGAACCGCCAGGTCACAGTTTATGCCGTTGCTGATGAAGGTCTTCTGCCCGTTGATCACCACGTGGTCTCCATGGTCGACCGCGGTGGTCCGCATGGATGCGAGATCGCTGCCGGCATTCGGCTCGGTCATGGCGATGGCCGTGATCGCGTCCCCCGAAACGCATGCGGGAAGGTACCGGTGCTTTGCCTCTTCCGAAGCGAAGGACACGATGTACGGCACCACAATGTCGCTGTGCACGGGCGCGCCGAGCCCGAAATGGTTCGTCCTCGCCAGCTCTTCGGTCAGGATCACCGAATAGAGAAAATCGCCTTCCAATCCCCCGTATTCCTCCGGCACCTGAATGCACAGAAACCCCTGCTCGCCCATCTTTTCCCACAGGCTTCTGGGAACTATGCCCGCATTCTCCCATTCCTCTACATAGGGAACCACTTCTCGATCGAAGAACTTTCTCACCGAGTCTCGGAAGATCCTGTGCTCCTCGGTGTACGGCAAGATTTCCATTGCCTTCTCCCCTTCCCTGCCGGATGAGCCGACGGTCAGGCCGGCCGTCAAGAGATCGAATTCCGGAGCGCGCGGCGGTTCGGCCGCGGGGAATTGTGTGAATTTTCTTGCGGCATGTGCGATGCGGTGCCGGCGACCCGGATCATTTGTGCGTACATTATAACGTTATAATATTCTGATGCCTCACCCCTGTCAAGTCTTTTTTGCGCCCCCAAATCCCTCGACTCACAATCACCGTCCATACTCGCGCTCCGCTCCCTTACCATGCTCCGCTCAACGCACTCAACCTCGCGCTTCCTTGTAGTTTTTCGCATTCGCGCGTATGCTTATGGAGTGCCCGGAATAATGTGCGACCCCTCCGGCAACGACCAAATATAAGTAGAATTCCCGACGACGCCGAGACCCGGCCATGACCATCAGACAACGTTCGCTGAGCACAATCCTCGTCACGACCATCGTTCTCGTCGTGGTGCTGTACGTCGTGTCCAGAGTGATCATCTTGGACGGCTTCTCCAAGGTTGAAGCCTCCATGATGGAACGTGACGTTGCGCGCGTCGTGAGCATCCTGCAGCACGAGATGTCGTCCCTGGGACACGCGGCTCGGCAATGGACGACGCTGGACGACGCGGGTACGACGTCGGATGCGGGAGGAGTGGACGACTCCCGTCTCGAAAACCTCGGGCTCGACGCCGTACTGATCCTCGACTCCTCGGGCAAGACGGCTGCGGGGAGTAGAGTCGGGGGTAGAAGGAAGGTCGACCACACAACCCTGGAGCAGATCCGGAGGATCTTTTTCGCCAACCCGAGTCTCACCGGGGCCAAGGATCCCTCACGGGTCCTTACCGGAATCCTGGCGCTCAAGAACGGGCCTTTCATGTTCGCATCTCGTCCCATTGTGCGCGGGACAAATGCGCAGACCGTGCCGGGCACTTTGATACTGGGCCGATATGTTGACGACGCAAGCGCTCGACGTGTATCGAACATGGTGCGGATGAAGATCCTCTTCCGCAGCCCCCGCGACGCCCGATCGGCCGGCGTATCGGGATCGTCGGATCCGACACGGGCGGATCCCATATCCGTTCATGCCCACGACGACACGCTGATCAGCGGATTCGGCATGATCCTCGATCCGTTCGGACAACCGGCACTGATCGTAGCGGTCCAATCCGGCCGCGGGCTGTACCAGGTCGGCCGGGCCACTGCAAATTACTTCTTGTTCTGTCTTGCCGTGGTGGGGATCATCTTCGGTGCAGTGAGCTGGGAAACCTTGGAGAAGGGAATCCTGGTGCCGTTAATGAGACTTATAAGGGACGTGGCGGGCATAGCGGAACGGGGATCCTCGTCCGATCGCGTCACGTCTCAGGGCAATGACGAGATGTCCCGGCTCGCCGATGCAATCAACTCAATGCTCGATGCCCTCGAACGGTCGGAACATGCCTTAACTGAAGCGAGAATCGTTTTGGAGAGGAAGGTGCGGGAACGCACCGCTCAATTGACGGAGATCAATGAGAGGTTGACCGAGGAGGTTGAGATTAGAAAACGAGCCCAGGAAGAGCTCCGGGCCGGTGAGGAGCGTTACCGGGCGGTGGTCGACAATCAGACCGAGCTCATTTGTCGGTTCTCGCCGGACTATCGTCTCACCTTCGTCAACGACGCGTACTGTCGGTATTTCGATGCCGGATCGGAAGATCTCATCGGCACCATCGTCCCGCAAGCCGCGGAAAGGAATCGGGACGGCGACCCACCGCACAGTGTGCCTCTGCCGACCAAGGAGAACCCGTTGATCACGTACGAAAGACGGGTGGTACTCGACACTGGAGAAGCGCGATGGCAACAGTGGTCCGACCGGGCCATTTGTGACGACAAGGGAGAAATCGTGGAATTCCAATCCGTGGGACGCGACATCACGCAACTCAAGGCCGCGGCACGGGAGAAGGAGCACCTTTTGCAGGAGGTTCACCACAGGGTGAAAAACAACCTTCAAATCATGATGAGCCTGTTGGGGCTTCAAACGGAGTACGTGGAGGATCCGCGGAGTCTGGAACTGTTCGAGGACGCGGAGCGCCGAATACTGACCATGGCGCTGGTTCATGAACATCTGTATCAGTCCGAGAGTCTCTCCGAGGTGAAAGCCCAGGAGTACCTTCTTGATCTCGTCGACGAGCTTCTGTGCACGTACGACGACGCCGGCCGCTGTACCAATGTGGAGGTCCATGCCGGCGACGTCTCCTTCGGCGTTGAGACCGCGGTCCCGCTTGGTCTGATCGTAAGCGAACTGGTGAGCAATACCATCAAGCATGCGTTTTCGCACACGGAGGAAGGGGAGATACAAGTGTCGCTCCAGCCCATTGGGGACAATCGATTTGAGCTTCGGTTTGCCGACAACGGCGTGGGATTTTCCGCACACGGTGACTGGAACCGTCACGAATCATTCGGCCTGTTCCTGGTGAGAAGCCTCGTGGAACAGCTTCACGGCGAAGTGGCGGTGGATACTTCCCGGGGTGCGGCATTTCTCATTCGATTTCAGGCGGTAAGACCCAAGAGAAGCGGATGGTCCAATGAATAAACCAAAGATCCTGGTTGTGGAAGACGAAATCATCATAGCCGAACATCTTGCAAAGACCTTGCGGCGGCTTGGGTACACGCCGTTGCTGGGAGCCTCGACGGGGCGGAAGGCCATTGAAATGTCGGCTCGGATGAATCCGGACCTGGTTCTTATGGATATCGTGCTGGAAGGCGATCTGGACGGTATCGACGCGGCTCAACAGATCTATTCCCTGTTCGGCATTCCCGTTGTCTACCTGACGGGACACGGCGACACGGTTACCCTTTCCAGAGCCAAGCTTACGGAACCGTTTGCCTATTTGCTCAAGCCGATACGTATACAGTCGCTCCGTACCACCATCGAGGTGGCGCTGTACAAGGGTGAGATGGAGAAAAAGCTGAGAGCGAGCGAGGCGAAATACCGGGAACTGGCGGAACTTCTGCCCCAACTCGTGTACGAACTCGACGAACACGGCTATTTCACTTTTCTCAACCGAGTCGGCATGACAACACTGGGGCGGATCGCTGAAGATCGTGATAAGGGACTGAGCTTCCTTCATATCATTGAGGAATCCGACAGAGATGCCGCGCTCCTCGTCATGAAGCGCGTGCTGTCCGGTGAAGCCCTTGTTGAGCAAGAGCTTACGGCAGTGAAAAAGGATGGTACGACGTTTCCCATGGTGACGTACAACACTCCCATCGGCGCCGGGGGAAACGTGCTCGGCATTCGCGGCGTTGCCGTGGACATTACCGAACGAAGAGAGATGCAGGACGCGCTTCAACGCGCGAATGCGGACCTTGAACGACGAGTGGCGGAACGCACCGTGGAATTGTATCAGGTCAACGAGAACCTGATTCGGGAGATACACGAGCGAAAGTCCGTCGAAAACGAGCTGAGAGCACGAGAAGAAATGTTCAGGACCGTGTTCGAGGGCGCTCAAGACTGTATCTTCATCAAGGACGAGAATCTGAGGTACACCCACGTCAATCAGGCTCTTCTCGATTCATTAAAGATGTCGACCGATCAAATGCTCGGAAAGACCGATCCGGAGATTTTTGAGACAGCCTGTGAGGGAAACACGGGAGACCTCGAGCTTCGCGTACTGGGCGGACAAGTTGTGGAAGCCCAGCACTCGTTGGACATTCGAGGCATGACCATCGTCTTTCACTGCGTTCGAGTACCCATGCGCGACGCTCAAGACAACGTCTGGGGTATCTGCGGCATAGCCCGCGAACTCACACAGCGAAAACGTAACGTGAACCGCACCGTGGACAGGGCTCTTCGGTACCCGTCGCGGGTATTCAAGGACTGCCTCGAACACGTCCAGCTCGCCGCGGGTACCGACAGCATCGTGCTGTTCCTCGGTGAGAGCGGGACCGGGAAAGACTTCCTGGCGGCATACCTGCACGCCCAGTCAAAGAGGGCCAACGGGCCGTTTTTCACGATCAACTGTGCCGCGCTCACATCCGAACTGGCCGAATCGGAGCTCTTCGGACATGAGTCGGGCGCGTTTACCGGCGCGAATCGACGAAAAAAAGGCCTCCTGGAATTGGCCGAAGGGGGAACCCTGCTTCTCAATGAAATCGGCGACCTCTCCCCACACTTGCAGTCAAAACTGCTCACCTTCCTTGACACCCGGTCGTTCACCCGCGTCGGAGGTGAAAAGTTGATCACGGTGAACGCTCGACTCGTGGGCGCGACAAACAGAGATTTGGCCGAGGAGGTTTCGGCGGGGCGTTTTCGGGCAGACCTCTACTATCGGCTCAACGTGCTCACGATACGAATTCCGCCGCTGAGGGAACGCAAGGAGGATCTTCCGATCCTGGTGGAGGATGTCGCGGAAGATCTGGCCGAGCAATTGGGCCTCAAGCGGACTCCCACGTTCGACGAGGAGTACTTGTCGACGCTGCAGACCCACGATTGGCCGGGAAACATCAGGGAGCTGCGCAATCTCATTGAGCGATCCCTGATCCTGAAGACCGACCCCCGACTTGGCCCCGATCTCCAGGCAGAGCCCTCTCTTCGACGGACGTGGAACGTGAAGGTGGAATTCCCTGAGAACGAATCACTGAACGAGGTCATGCACTCGGTCAAGAAGGACCTCATCGAAGAAGCATTGCGACGTTCCGAGGGCAATCAAAAGGTTGCGGCAGGCCTTTTGGGGGTTACGTACGATTCTTTCAGGCATCACCTGAAGAGCCTGGAGGACTGATAGTGAAAAACACCAATCGTCAGATACCCGGGGTGGCGAAAAACACCAATCTCCTCTCGACGTCCTGACGAGTCACCTCACCGGAATTGCACTTCTTTGTGTGCATCAACCCCGCGCACCCCGCGTTCCACCATCCGATTCTTCATCTGATGTACGTGTGCAGACATCCCGGACATGGATATTTTTGACTGTGATTACAGGCTGTTCAATTCGTCGCGAACATCCCCGGAGACACGTGCGTAAAAAAAACATCTTAATTGGTGTCGCCATTCCGTTCATTCGCATGCCGAAATCCACAAAGTTCATTTATTTCGCTACATTGACTGCCGCCTGATTCTTGGCACGCGAATTGCTTAGTACTCTGATTCGTAAGTTCGGTCGCATATTTTTGGCCGTTGAGATTGCTTCGTCGCCGGGCTCCTCGCAAAGACATGTTCAAGGTTGTCATTGCGAGGGCGAAGCCCGCGGCAATCTCGAAAGGTTAAGAATGCGTGACCGTATTCAGGCTACGGAGCACTTAGCGTTGAGCCAAGGACCTCGGAAACATCTCCGTTCGAACGTCGCACGGGTTCCCGGGACATACCAAGGCGGTTTACTCTGCACAGAGCCAAGGATGGTGATCAGATGAACAAGACGTTGCTCTCGCCGTTGCATTGCCGGTGGGTGGTCCTGCTTCTCATTTGTTTCTTTTACCCTTCCGGAGCGATCGCCGACCAGAAGATCTGTGCGCCTCCGCCTCTGGTCCAATCGGTTGCCGTGGCTCAGCCCAATGTTCTGTTCGTCCTGGGAAACGGGGTCACCATGGGCGAGTACGCGTATGCGTCCACCTTCGAGCCGGGACGGAAATACTATGGATACTTCGATCCCGACAAGGTCTACCGGTACCACAATTATCCGAAGCACTATTTCGAGGCCGTGGGCGACGCGGTGGACGACCCCGCAACTACCGGCATCCGCGAGAGGGCCGCGGGCCTGCAGAGCGAACCCTCAAGAAAAGTCTTCTCGGGCAATTGGCTCAACTGGCTCACCATGCGCCGCATGGACGTTGCCAAGAAGGTGATCACGGGCGGCAAGCTCGGAGGAGACCCTGACGAGTATGTGCTCGTGGGAGACACCCTGGCATACCAGAATCACAACGAAGGGGATCATTGGACGAGAAGCTTTGTGGACGGGGACAAGAAGTCCGGCGTCTATTACACGCCGTTCTACACCGGGTCCAAAGACGTCAGCCTGCTTGTGTCGTTCAGCACCTTCGACAGGACTCACAGACCGGACGGCCAGGTCAAGCACGTGCCCCTGTTCAAGATCACGGCGGGGAACAGCGTTGTTTCGGGCGATCCCGCGTACGAAAACATGGGAGCGACTCATTTCCGGGGTGTGGACTTTCGGGCGGAACCATACCCGGAACTGATGATCTCGTGCAGCGATTCCACCTTGGGCCCCGGTTCGACGAACAGCCTCCATTGCGGCGGAGTGGGAGCAGCCAGTTGTGAAGCGGACTACTGGCAGACCAAGGGGAACTGTGCATCCTATCCGTGCGACGACACGAAGATCCTGAATGAAACCTGGGTGAAGGACCTGCAATTCAGGTGCGGGAGCTATTATCTCGCGGTGAAATTCGGCGACGTGGTCGATTCGACCACCGGGACGTTGCTCGATCCCCCGCAGGGTGTCATCCAGAAGGTCGTCGGCAGGGTCAGAATCGGGTTCATGCAGTACAACACAGGTTGGGGACCGGCCGACACCAACCCTCCGGGCGGTCAAGGAGCCTACTACAATCCTTTGAGCTACGACTGGACCATCAATGGAAGGATCGATTACGTCTCGCGCCTATCGGACGGCGGGCAGGTTCTCGTTCCGGTAGGAAAGGCCGAGTTTGTCGACTCTTATCAGCAGTACACGGACGGCGCCGGCGTTCCCCAGGCCGTCTCCATGCCCAAGATCATCCAGAAGATCAATAAGTCCCACCCGCAAGGCTTCACGCCGGTGACCGAGACCATGAAGGAGGCCATGCGCTATTTTGAGCAGAAGCCTCCCTGTTACATGTCGGATTGCGACCCGGAGTCCAACAAAGGCAATGAACTCCATGGCTGGTGTGTGAGCGAACAGGTACCCAACTTCGAGGTCGACCGGACCTGGGATCCTTTCTATGACGAGGATTACGATCAGATGATTGCCTGCGGTCAATCACACATCGTGTACTTGACCGACGGCGACCCCCTGAAGAATGCCAAAGCGGATGAAGGCGCCGGCACGTGCAGTACCGGCCAGTCCGTGCCCCTCACCGCGCCCAAGCCGGCCAAGGACGTTGACGACACCGGCACGCTGCTCGACGACGTGACCTTCACCTTACGCACGCAGGACCTTCGCCCGGACATCGACGGCACGCAAACCGTGAAGTTCCATGCCGTGCAGTGTTTCGACACCACCGACGCGCCGAAACTCATCTCTGCGGCCAGGGCCGGCGGGTTCAACGATGCGAACGAGAACGGGCAGATCGACCCCGGCGAGTGGGAGGGAGACAAGGTGGATTCGTCGGGAAAGCCCTTGCCCGCGAACTTCTACAAGGCCGAGGATGGATATCAATTGGAACAGGAACTCCTTGCCATATTCACCGAAATATCCGCACAGGGATCGGGAGGCGCGGTCGCGACGGTGTCCCAGGAGACCAGGGCAGGCGACTTGATCGTCCGCGGGGCCTTTTTCCACAAGGTCAACCAGAGCAGGACCAAAGGAATCTGGAACGGTCACCTTGAAACATGGTGGCCGGATCCGAGCACGGGAATCTACGACTTCGAGCTGTACGGTCTGAGTTTCTGTTCCGACATCATTGTCGGCGAAAAGCAAAGGAATTGCTGGGATGCGGGCGAGATACTGACCACCGCGCAGGCCGACTCCAGGCTGATTCTCACTTGGCTGGAGCTGCCCGGAACTCCTTCCGGCGGCATCAAGCCCTGGAACGAGCCTGAAATGTTTGAATTAAAGTCGAGCAATGCCGACATTCTCATGGGCCCAATGGAGTTAGCCACCAACGAAAAGGCCCAAGCACTCGTGCAGTGGGTGCGCGGCAAGGTCGACGACAACGGAAACCCCATCGGTGTGAGCGGTGGCCGCCTCGATTCGACGGTTGAGTACAGAGACAGAAAACGTGATCTGGACTCCGGTCCTCAATGGCTGCTCGGCGACATCATCTATTCCACTCCGGTAGTGGTCGGCGCGCCCACCCTGGCAAGCGCGGTACCGGGAAGCCCTCACTATCAGGATTACTTGACGTACAGGGCGAACAATTTCTATAGGCCCAAGATGGTGTACGTCGGCGGGAACGACGGCATGTTGCATGCCTTCCTGCTCGCCCGATGGGACGACACGACCAAGGAATGGGTTCATGACCCCAGGGACAGCCGTTGTACCGATTGCGGAACCGAGGTCTGGGCGTACGTTCCCAGCTCGCTGCTTCCCGACCTGCAGAGATTGGCCAAACCCACGTACGGCACGTCCACCTGTCAACATTTGGCCATGGTGGACCTGGCTCCCCAGGCCTTCGACGTGTACATCGACCACGACGGCGACGGCACGAGAGAGTGGAGGACCATTGTCATCGGAGGCCTGAGAGGAGGCGGCGACGCGTATTTTGCCATCGACGTGACCGAGCCTCCGGTACCGGGTACGCCGGGCGGAACCCACACATGGGACAAGACCAACAACCCGAATCCCCGCATCCTGTGGGAGTATTCGGTACTTAAGAACCTCGCGGTCGCGTACGAGGACACGTCGTCCCCCACAAAGATAAAGATTGCCAGGCCGTATGCCGACCCGGATCTGTACTCTCGTATCAGAGACTTGTCGTTGTCCTGGAGTGAGTCTGCGATAGGACGAATGATCATTCCTTCGGCCGTGAAATTCACCATCCACCGTCCCGACTACACCCAGGTCACGAGTGCCGCTGCGAAAGCTCCGGCGTGGATCAGGGAGGATCTCTCGTTCAGCGATGATGTCAAGTATCGGCACGTCGCCTTTATCGGCGGAGGGTTTCGAATATTCAAGCAACCCAACTGGGACGGGATGGCGTTGTATCCCACACCCGACGTGCCGGATACCCGCAGGGGTCTGTTCAAGCCGAACCTCCTGGCGATAGACATAGAGACCGGGTACAACCTGTTCCAGGAGGTATGGCCGCTGGCGACCAAGTACGCTCCGTACAACGAATGGTCGGGAAGCCCGCCCACGGAAGTGTTGTGGGAACTCAAGACTGTGGACCAAAACACGATTCCCTATTCTCTGTCCCACGTCATCGGCGTTGACGTGTGGGATCAGAAGAACGGGGTGAGACGAGAGGACGGGTTCATGGACCGCCTCTACTTGGGTGACCTGTTCGGTTACTTCTACGGCCTGAAGTTCAACTATGAAGATCCGGGCGACGGCACGGGGTCCCTGTTCGCGCGGCTGGAGATGCGGCGCACGAAACAGGTGAACACCGACGACGACCCGAACGCGTCGAACTACCGGACCAACTATTACCGACACCTGCTCCAACCCATCACGGGCAAGTTCGGTGCAACGTGGAACGCAAGCAAGACCGGTTTGACGATTATGTTCGGCACGGGAAAATTCGACAACGTGGATGGAACCGTAAACGACGACATGAACGACGTGGGGGTGATGTCTGCGTATGCCGCCGGCGATTTCATTGAGGCGGTGAATCCCGCGGATTCATCCGAGATTCAAGAGCTGAGCATCTCCACATCGGCCGGCTACGAGGTGACGCCCCAACCCGACCCGACCAAGAGCGCCATCCGGGTTTCGGGATCGAATTTTGCCCTGGAGATCTCACAGCGTACGTGCCCCGGCACGGGCAACTCCACGACCTTCGATCCGGATCCGTTGACTCACCCTTGTACCGAGAATACCTCGGGGGTCAGGTCCGATTGCAGCAATTGGGCTACGGCGGACATCGGAGACTGTGCCGAGGCGGATGCCGGAGCGGGCAAGTGCGTGCCCGTACCTGCTTCATCCTATTCACCGTGCTGGGACTGCATATACGATTTCTCCACACCGGGAGAGAGAGTAATCGACCGACCCCTGGTAGCGGGCGGCCTAGTGTTCTACTCCACCGCCATACCGCCGGAAGACAAGAATCCGTGCGACGTGGCTCAGGGAACCGGAAACCTGTACGTCTTCGACTATGGATGCAGACCCTTTCCGGACGGGTTCACCGCGGTGCCGACGGACGGAACAATAGCGGTAATCCCTATTTTCAACGAGGCGGGAGAGAAGATTGGAGAGAAGGTCTCCTTTCCGGGAAGTTCCGGTGTCCCAAGCAGACCGATTCTTGATTCCGCGGGCAAGAACGTGCTCATTCAGAAAAGCAATTCCGAGTTGATAAAGATTCCGGTGAATCTGCTGGTTAAGACCACCCAGGTAACGGGTTGGCGGGAAAGGTAGTCGGAGATGAAACGTGGAGAATCTTGTCCCATAGGCATTCACTTAAGGCAAGAATGCGTCCGATCAAGGCAATCCGGGTTCACCCTTGTCGAGTTGATGGTCGTGTGCGCGGTTATGGCTTTGGCCTTGGCCGTCTCTTTGCCCTTGGGAAGCAAATGGCTGACCGACTACCGGTACTCCGCGGCATGCAGATCTTTCTACAACGCCATACACCTTGCCAAGATCCATGCCATATCAGGCTCCACAATGTTCAACGTGACCAACATCAAGGGTACCGGAACCGATCTGGAGGTGACCACGGCACCCGTTTACTTCCGCTGCGATCACACGCCTGACATCAATAAGGAAGGCGATTACCCCGTAACTCTAGGAACCGCGGTGGCCCTGGATGGTTTTGTGGAGCCGTCGTACGTCAACAGCAACGTCTTTGAGGTCAAGGAGACGCCGACGGTGAACGGCATCGTCGATCACGGCAAGGGGTTGTGGGAGGCGCGACTGACCCTCAAGCTCTCCTCGGACCGAATACAGTGGACCGGCGACGAGGACTCCAACACGGGCAAGGCCTGGACCGTCGCGGCCGCAAAGTTCGTCACCACCCAAGCGAGGCAAACCGCGCTTGGGAAGAAAATGCCTGTCTATTCAGTCTATAAGATGGGCGGCACGATCCGATGTGAGTTCGATCCTTCGGTCTATCACGTCGAGGTCAACGGCACCAGTGCCGAAAGCGCGACAACCGTCATAGTGTTTGACTCAAAGGGCGCTCCGAAAAACCTGGACCCCTACACCATACTTGTCCAAAGAAAGAAGCCGGACGGCTCGGTATCCACTGAACACCCACCTTTCACTATAACCGTGCAGACTTCAGGAAAAATCTTGTCCGGAGGATAGCAAGTCCGTGAAACTCAAGGATGACCGCGAAATGTTTATTACCCATTCTGAAAGGGGCTTCAGTCTACTGGAAGTTATTGTGGCCATGCTGATCCTGTCCATCGGGATGCTTGGCGTGGGAACCATGATACTCACGTCGTTCAACAACGATCGGTACAATCAGCGGGTAAGAAACGCGGAGTACCTTGCCGTAAGCAAGGTCGAAGAATTGAGGGCGCTTTCTGCGACCAGGATTGCTCAGGGGACCAAGTTGACCGAAGCGGACGGTGGTAACGACGAGCCGACCGATGGACCGTACGCGCGCCTGTGGACGGTCCACGGGCCGGAAGCGGACAGTCCGGAAGTCCGAAGGGTTTCGGTGACGGTCGGTTGGCCCAGGGACGGTCGATGCACAAAAGACGCGCTCCATGGCTGTCAGTTCAGGCTGTCACGGGACGGCCTGCTCATAACCCAATAGGATCGGTGAAACCGGAGAATCAGATGGCTGTTCTGCACGCATTCCCGAAGAGCCCGGTGCGAAACGAAAGAGGACTTACCCTCATTGAGTTGATGGTGGCCTTTGCAATCTTTGCAATCTTGCTGGCTGCCATGGTGTCTTTTTACCGGTTTCAGAGCTCGGTCATTGCAGGCTCGAGCAAGAGAAAGACCGCGCACGAAGTGACCACCGCGGCGTTGGCGTCGATACGGAGCGACATCATGCAAGCCGGCACGGGACTTCGCGGCACCCTGTCCCAGGCGGGTTCGGGCACGAGATCGCAGTCCCACCTGGCGGTCTTCGTGCAATACCACGACCCGACCAGACCGCAGGACCCCGATGCGCTCTACCTGAACAGTACCGACTATCTCGACATGAGTCTTCCACAGGGCACATCTTTTCCCAACAGCTTTTTCTCGGACACCGCGGTACCGGGGATTGGGAAGAGTTGGTTCGAATTCGACCCGGGAGACGTGGAGAAATACGTCGACAATGTCCACGCCAATGTGGGACCTGCGGCCATGGACAGGGCCATAGTGATCCCCGATGCGCCGGGCCAGGCATACCTGGAGTCCTTGACCGTAAGTGCCTACAATGACGACATTGATCCTCAGAAGAACACACAGAAGCTAAAGCTTACGTTCGGGTCAACAACCGGCGGTACAGTACGGAGATACGCAACTCCTGCAATATCGTACCGCCTCAGTCTACTCGACACCAACGTGAACGAGCGCGGCCGACTTCTTCGAAACGGGGAGACCATGATCGGAGGGGCCATGCAAGTGGGTCAGATCCCCTCGGTGAAGGTGACCGATTTCAAGATACGGTGTCAGTTCCGAGACCTCGCGTCGGCAAGCGGCACGACGTGGGCCCAGCTCGATCCGAACCCGGGTGGTACGTACACGGCCGATCGGCTTCTGCTCATCGAAGTCACCGTGAGATACCTTGTTCGCGATATGCAAGGTGGGTACGCCACCCCGAATGACGGACCTTCGGGCTTCCGGATCGAGGGTGATACTACTCACGGGCCGTGGATGACGGGAGGCACGCGGACAATTACCGTGAGCCCCCGTTGCCTTGTGCTGATGCAGTATCTTTGATCGCAAAAGGAGACGTCGTGGCAATCAACAATGATAAAGGCAGTGCAGTGGCCATTGTCCTCATGTTCCTGGGAGTGCTGAGTCTCGTCGGGGCCGGCCTGATGCTCCAGACGAAACTCGATGTCATGTTCACCAGGGCCACCGAGAGTTCCACCTCCATGATCGGGCTTGCCGACGGCGCGGCCAACAAGGCGGTGATGACCATGCCTTCGAGCCCGCCTGCAAGCATCGGCACCGATCCGGTGGTGACCGGCACCGCGGACGAGCAGGAAGTTCAGAGAATGGGGCATTATCAGCGGCGCCAGATTTTTGTGGGAAAAGCTCCGTCCGGAGCCTTGGACGGCTTTGAAATCAGCGGCAGCGGCTACGGCGGAGGCGGATACTATCCGGCCTATTGGCTTGCCGAGGGCTTTGGATGGAAGTTTGCCCACCCGGACAAGAAGAAGATGGTCCAAATACCCATTCTCAAGGCCCACAAGGAGTAACGGCAATGCGGTCTCGTGAGCACGGAGCCGGCTCGCGAGGTCGTCCCCGCCGGCGGTTCCCTCATGTTACGGCTTTGACTTATCACGAGCACGCGTATCCGCAATATGTCTCGGAAGTGTGGGCCACACGACGCGGGAGAGCCGATAATGACCATTGATAACGTGAAATACCGGCTGAAACTTTACGGCCATGTGACGGGCGATGCGGACACCTTTGCCCGAAAAACCGCGGTTCTGCTGAGAATAAGCCCCGTTGACGTACACCGATTGCTGCTCGATCTTCCGGTTACGTTCAAAGAGAACCTCGGAGAAGACGCAGCGGACTTGCTGAAAATGCAACTCGACGCCTTGGGCGCGCTCACCATCGTGGAGCCCATGGAAGAAATCGTCGAGGAAGCCCGACCCGGGCGGACTCCGCAGCAACCTGCCGGTTGGGACAGACTCGGAGACCTCTGGAGCAGGGGCGATTCAGACCCGGAGGCAAGAATCTACGCGGTATTACTCATCGTCGCGGTAGTGCTTTTGTCCGGCATCTTCACGTTCGGTTACAGTTCGAGTCTCGTCAAGTTGTTCCAGAATGAGGCTATAAAGGTACGTCTGGATGCCGCACGGCACTCTCCGGGATCCTCAAGGACAACGTTGGACCTCGATCGTCCGACGCCGGCACGCATGACTGAAATCGGATTCAGGATCGACGAACTGGACACGCAGATCAAATCGTTGCACCACGAGCATGACCAGGCCGACATGCTGCTGACGCGGGCCAATTCATCGGGATCCGCGAACCGGAGAGAGCTGTTCGAGCGCGGCCGTGAGGTTGCCGATCTCCGCAAGAAGATTCGGGACGCCCATTCAGAGCTCATGGAGTTGGAAAGACTCCGCAAGATGACCGACAGCTGACACGACGGTCCCTTGAAGAGGCGGACTTCCTTGAAAGACGAAGAAATGGATCCAAGTACAGAGTTTTGGAAATACGGACACGAACTCTGTGCCGTATCCCCGACCAACATCGATTACGATTCGTGAGAGGTGCTGGGGCCGGTAAACAGCCACAATCCACTGGGGTCCCGCGGAACTCGGGATGCCCGGCGAGATTGCTTCGTCGCTTCGCTCCTCGCAAAGACATGGTAAAGGTTGTCATTGCGAGCAAAGCGAAGCAATCTCAGCTCGCCGGAATCCGCGACCGTATTTAGGAAACGGAGCACTAAGACACATTTGTGGCGAATTCACATACCAGGTGCATTTTCTCGTCTTGACAAGGGGGTCCACACACATTATTATAAAAGTGGCGCGGGAGCAAACGTCCAAGACCTGTCTTTGTTGGCCTGGCCGAGAAACGGATGAAAGTTCGGATTTTAGTCAGATTAGCACGGATGAGCCAAGGCCAATTTCTCCCGCGCTTTCATCTCTGCTCCCGTGAGTTCGGGAGTCCGTGCCGGAACACTGCATAAGTCCCGTTGATCGCCCTGCCTCCCCGGTCTTATACCGCCTCCTTTATCGTTGTTGCCTTGGCCCCGAACAGTCTGCCCCAAAAACGTCGGGCTCATAAATAAGTTGCCGCCCGCTATTACGGCAGTATACTAATCTTAAGACATAGCCTTCTCATGCCCTGTGGGTCGGGGCTCATTGAAGGACTTGTCAGGAAGAACCCGCGTGATGACTGCGAGCAAGCCACCATGAATGACGAGCCGACGAGATTTCCTTCTTGGCTGAAATGCGCGCTCCCAATCGCGACACTCGCTCTGTTGGTACTCGGATCCGGCTTTCTCCGGGATGCCCCGGCCCAAAGTGAGGGAGCGGAAAAAGGACGGTCCGTTCAGGCTCCTTCGTCGATCCCAATCATTTCGACTCTGACTGAAGATGAATTGTCTTGGTTGCGCGAACATCCGGTCATTCGTGTTGTTCAGGATCCGGGCTGGCCGCCGGTCGAGTTCGCGGATGAGCATGGAAATTTCTCCGGCATTGCCGGCGATTACTTGAATCTCATCGAACAGCGGTTGGGGGTCAAGTTCGAGAGGGTACGCAATCTGCCCTGGCAGGAGGCGTACTCTCGGCTCAAGCGATGGGATATAGACATGACCACCTGCGTGGCCGTGACAGAGGAACGCACGGAGTTTTGGGCCTTCACCAAACCTTACCTGGAAATTCCCATAGTCGTGCTCACGCGTTCGGACGTCACCTATATTGGGGGCATGCAAGAACTTCACGGGAAAAGGGTGGCGGTGGTAGACGGTTACGTGGCGAAGGAATGGATAAGCAGAGATTTTCCGGACATCCAACTCGTCGGTGTCACTTCCGTGAAAGAAGGGCTTGACCTGCTCCGAAAAGATGAGGTTTTTGCCTTTGTGGATAACATGCTTGTTATCGGCTATTACCTTGCACGACTGAAATCGGCGGATTTCAAGGTTGCCGGTACGACTCCGTATGTCAATGCACAGCGTATGGCTGTACGCAAAGATTGGGCAATTCTGGCCGGCATTCTTCAGAAGGCTCTGGATTCGATCTCCGAAGCCGAGCGTGCACGAATTTACCACAAGTGGGTGCCGATCCGGTATGAACATGGGTACGATTACGGACGCCTGGGTGTCATGGCCGCGATATTCGTCTTGGTTTTGGCAGGAGTCTTGATTTGGAATCGCAAGTTGTCCCGAGAAATCGTGTCTCGTCAACAAGCCGAAGCCGCGTTGAGAGAAAGCGACCAGCGACACCGCACCATTCTCAAGACCGCAATGGACGGCTTCTGGATGGCCGACATGGAGGGGAGAATACTTGAAGTCAATGATGCCTATTGCCGGATGATTGGGTACAGCCGCGAGGAACTTCTTGGAATGGCGGTGTCGGCCCTGGATGTTGCAGAGTATCGAGAAACTGTCGAAGAGCGCTACAAGAAAATAATCCATGAAGGAACCCAACGTTTTGAGACCCGCCACCGTCGTAGAGACGGGACTACGGTACAATTGGACGTCAGCGCGCAATTGCTTCATGGAACTGAAAGAAGGGTGTTTCTCTTTCTGCGTGACATTACGGCGCGTAAGAAAGCCGAACAAGATCTGCGCGAGAGCGAGGAGCGATATCGGACCCTGGTGGAGAATCTGAATGACGTGATCTTCAGTACGGACCACAACGGCATAATTACCTATGCAAGCCCGGCTCTCGAGCGCAAGAGCAAGTACATGCGTGCCGAAGTAGTGGGTAGACCTTTCACGGATTTTGTTCCTCCGGATGACGTGGCGAAGATTGCCGATCGGTTCGTTCGCCTGACAGAGGGTGAAGTGGAGGCCTCCGAATACAGGTTTACGGACAAGGACGGCGGCATCATCCACGTTTCAGCGTACAGTCGCCCGGTATTTCGGGACGGAAACTTTGTGGGATTGACAGGGTTGCTGACCGACATTACCGAAAGAAGACAAGCAGAGCAAGCCATTCGGGACAGCGAGAACGATCTCCGATCGATTTTCAACGCGATTTCAGAGTCCGTGGCTCTCATTAAGACGAACGGAGAAATAGTGGCTGCAAACGAAAGTTTTGCCGCTCGCTTCGGTTGCCGAGAACGTGAGGTCTTGGGAACATGCATTTATGACTATTTTCCATCGGATGTGGCCGAGGGTCGGAAACGGATGGTGAATGAAGTAGTTCGCACGGGAAGACCTTTGAGATCCGAGGATGAGCGAGAAGGTAGGGCTTTTTTCCATGCTCTTTACCCCGTGATGAATCAAACGGGATCGGTTGAGAGGATTGCCGTCTACTCGGCTGACGTGACTGATCGCAAACAAGCCGAACGAGCGCTGGCGGAGAGCGAGCAGCGATTCCGCACCGTCATTGAACGGTCTCCCGTTGCCGTAGCGTTCGCGCGGGATCTCAAGACCATCTACGTGAATCCCAAGTATGTTGAGATGTTCGGCTATGAGAAGCCGAAAGAGCTCCTGGGGACGCCCATCACCGAAAGAGTATCTCCGCGATTCATCTTGGAATTCACCCGTCGGGCGCTTCATCGTGAACAGGGCTTGCCTGCTGAGTCCAACTATTCAATCGAGGGGCTGCGGAAGGATGGTACCACCGTTCCCATACAAGCGTCCGTGACCAGGGTCAATCTCGCGGACGGGCCTGCTACGGTCGGTTTTTTTGTTGACGTCACCGAGCTGAAACGGGCTGAAGAGGATCGAAGCCGGCTTCAAGCTCAACTCCTTCAGGCTCAGAAAATGGAGGCGGTGGGGACCCTTGCCGGCGGCATTGCGCACGATTTCAACAACATTCTCCAGGTGGTTCTGGGGTATTCGGACTTGGTGTTGACCGACAAGGCTCCGGACGACCCCGATTACGACGACCTGAACACGATCCGCCGCGCGGCTCGCAACGGAGCCGATCTGGTCAAGCAAATACTCACCGTGAGCAGAAAGGCGGAAATCAGTCCCCATCCAATGGATTTGAATCGTGAAGTGCGAAACGCGGAGCAACTCCTTCGGCGGACGCTTCCGAGAATCATAGAATTGGAGATCTTGTTGGGGGACGATCTGTGGAGGGTCAATGCGGATCCCGGACAGATGGAGCAGATGCTCCTTAATTTGGCGGTGAACGCCAAGGACGCAATGCCCCGCGGCGGTCGGATCGTCATCGAAACGGAAAATGTGCGCCTCGAAGAGGACTACTGCAAAAGCCATCTTGGGGTTAGACCGGGCGATTATGTGCTGCTCACGTTTTCCGACACGGGTGTGGGGATCTATCCCGAGGTCTTGGACCACATATTCGAGCCTTTTTTCACCACCAAGAAGCCCGGCGAAGGGACCGGGCTGGGGCTTGCAATGGTCTACGGAATCGTTAAGCAGCATGAAGGCCATATCACGTGCTACAGCGAGCCTGAGCAAGGAACTACGTTCAAGATATATCTGCCGGCCGGCAAGACCGAAGATGTTGAAACAACAGGGCAGGTCCGGGCGCTTCCCGCAGGCGGCGCGGAGACGATCCTCCTCGTGGACGACGAAGATCTCGTCCGAGAACTGGGCAAGAGAATTCTCTCCGGGGCCGGGTACACCGTGTTCACCGCGGCCAACGGAAAGGAAGCGGTGGAGCTTTACCGCGAGAAGTTCCAGGAGATTGGCCTAGTGGTCCTGGACCTGATCATGCCGGTGATGGAAGGGCACGAGTGCCTGCGGGAGCTGCTCAAGATCGATCCGCAGGCAAAGGTCGTTGTTGCAAGCGGTCATTCCGCGGACGGACCTGCAAGGAAAGTCATCAAGTCCGGAGCCAAAGGCTTTATACGAAAGCCGTACGATATACGGCAAGTGCTTGACGTGGTGCGAACAGTGCTGGACGCGCAATGAGCTGCCGGCAGGAGCCGGTCCCACAACTCAACGGATCTCCGACCCAGAATCCGTGGGCTGCGTAAAATTTCGAATCCGTGTTGCACGTGTGAACGCTTGTGGTATACGCGTGATTGGGCAAGGGGAGATCGAGCCGAACACCGTTTCGCAGCACGACTATGATTTTTCGCGCACAATTCCTCATGGTTCACGCCGCAAGCTTCGAGCAATCGCGTGATGTTTGACTTGTTTGCCAACATTCCTCATAAACCCTTGATGAGGAATTATTGACTCTGAAAGCGGCGTATGCAAACTTCCGGGTGATACGTGTTTCTCACGCCAAGCTTTCGAGCACGCCGTTGTACGGATCTTCGTGAGAGAAACCGCGCGCAAGGAGTGAAGAGATGGCAGGCCCTACTGGTGCGAAGACTTACTTGGCCGTAACGCTGGGGATTTTGTTCGCGGTCTTGTCGATTGTGGTGATCTTCCTGGTGAACGGCACCATGCGGCAACTGGCCCTCAATGACGCGGGGAATGCGGCCCGAATGCTGCTCGATCACAACCTGGCCGTTCACACCTACTTTTCTCAAAACCTCAAGCCGAAGCTCTTCGAAAAGCTCGCTCCGATCGCCTCCAAGGAGTACTTTGAGCCGGTATGGATGTCCTCTACGTACGCGGTCAGGGAGATAGACAAGTATTTCCGGCACTTCAACCCAAATCCTTACTACTACAAGGAATCCGCCATAAACGCCCGATCGCCGGAAAACGAGGCCGACGGGTATGAGAAGGCATTTCTCGAAGCCCTTCAAAATAATCCCGAGTTAACGACCAAATCCGCAATTCGAGTCTTGGACGGCAAGCCCTATTTCACTCTGCTGCGCCGCGGGGAAACCATGGAGGAATCCTGTCTGCGTTGCCACAGTTCGCCTGAAAAGGCCCCGGGAGACATGGTTCGACAGTACGGTCCCCACCGCAGTTTCAACAGGAAGGTTGACGACACGGCACAAGCCATCTCGATACGAATTCCGCTGTCAGAGGCTTTCTCCGGTGCCACCGACTTCTCCTACTTGCTGTCCGGCTTATTGTTGACGGCCTTCGGGGGAGGATTCCTTGTGGTGTGGTTCGGCGGCAAACGCCTCATGCTGGACCCGATTGCCGCAATTCGAGATCGTGCGGTGCAGATAGCTTCGGACCCGAACCGCTTGGGAGAGTCTATTGCCGAGCCCAAGGCAAGAGAGCTTCACGATCTCGTTGGAGCATTCAATCAGATGTCCGTGGCGCTGAGAAAATCCTACGACGAGCTTGAGCAACGGGTCGTCGAGCGCACGAAGGAGTTGGCCACGGAGCGGGAGCGGCTGGCCGTCACGTTGCGCTCCATCGGAGACGGTGTGATCGTTACGGATACCGAAGGCCGAATCACGGCGCTCAACAGAGAAACGGAAAACTTGACGGGATGGACGGAAGAAGAAGCCTTGGGTCGACCATTGGAAGAGGTATTCGTCATCGTCAATGAGAAGACTCGCACACCGTGCGAGAACCCTGTCCACAAGGTGCTGCAAACGGGAGAAGTCGTCGGATTGGCCAATAACACACTCCTGTTGGCCAAGGACGGCTCCGAACGCATACTCGCGGACAGCGCGGCACCCATTCGAGCCGAAGACGGAGAGGTGTGGGGAGTCGCGCTGGTCTTCAGGGACGTGACCGAAAGAGTAAGGGCCGAAGAGGAATTGAAGAAAAGCGAGGCCCTCTTGAAAGAAGCCCAACGCGTTGCCCATATCGGTCACTGGGAACTGGGAGACCCTTCAGGGGCCCCGACGTGGTCTGAGGAGATCTTTCACATCTTCGGTCTCGATCCCGTCCTGGGTGAACCCTCTTTTGCCGCGCATCGAGACATGATCCACGCGGAAGACTGGGCACTGCTCGATCGTGCGGTGAGGAGACTGAGCGCCGAGGGAGAGCCATATGACATCGAGTTTCGTGTGATCCGTCCGGACGGAAGCGTCCGCTGGATGAACGCCAAGGGGTACGCCGGGAGAAATGAACAAAATGAGACTGTGAGACTATTCGGGACGGCACAGGACATAACCGACCGAAAGAAGACTGAGGAAGCACTTGCCAGAAGCGAATCACGACTCTCCACGGCCGTTACAATGGCTCATCTTGGCCACTGGGAATATGACGTTGTCAAAGATCTCTTTACCTTCAATGATCACTTCTACAGAATGTTTAGGACCACAGCCGAACAGGTAGGCGGCTACACGATGTCATCAGCCGATTATGCTCGGCGGTTCGTACATCCCGACGACATGGCTTTGGTCAAAGAGGAAACCCAAAAAGCTATTGAATCCAACGACCCTTATTTTTCCAGGCAGTTAGAGCACCGAATACTCTACGCAGACGGGGAGATAGGCCACATTAGCGTCAAATACTTCGTAGTGAAAGATGAGCTTGGCAGAACAGTCAAGACCTATGGAGTCAATCAAGACATCACCGAACGCAAGAAATCCGAGCAGGAACGGGAAAACTTGCTGAGACAGCTTGCTCAAGCGCAGAAGATGGAAGCCGTCGGCACGTTGACCGGCGGCATTGCCCACGACTTCAACAACCTCCTGACCATCATCAACGGGTACACGGAATTGATCCTTTTAGAGAAATCCGAGGATGATCCCATATACCCGGACCTTATGAAGATCCTCGAAACCGGGCGCAAGGGCGCGGAGCTGGTTCAGAGGCTGTTGGCCTTGAGCAGGAAGGGCAAGGTTAATCCCGAATCGCTGGATCTCAATCGGGTGATCGAGGAATCCGTGGCTCTCATGAAGCGGACCTTCCCCAAGATGATCGAGATCGACACGTCGCTCGACAAGGAGTTGAGCATGGTCAACGCCGACGCGTCTCAGATCGAGCAGGTTCTCATGAACCTCTGCGTCAATGCCAAAGACGCCATGCCCAACGGCGGCAGGATTGGAATACGCACCAAGAACATCCTTTTGGGTGAAGAGAATATTCGGGAGCGCCCCGAGGCCAAGACCGGCCGGTATGTCCTCATGGAGATCTCCGACACGGGTTCCGGCATAAGCGCTGAAATCATCGAGAGAGTTTTCGAGCCGTTCTTCACTACTAAGGGTTGGGATTTCAAAAAGGGAACCGGGTTGGGATTGCCGGTCGCCAAGGGGATCGTGGAACAGCACTCCGGATGGATCACTTGTCGCAGTGAAGAGGGCAAAGGAACTGCGTTCAGCGTGTACTTGCCGGCGATTGGTGAGGAGTCTGATTTAGGCGAGCCGAAAATGGAAGAATCAAGTCCAACTGGAAAGAAAATACTGTTGGTGGATGATGAGGAGTTTGTCCGAGACCTGGGAAGACGTATACTGGAACGAGCGGGATACACGGTCATCACCGCGTCTGGCGGCAAAGAGGCCTTGGAGATCTGTAAGAGAGCGCGGGAAACTATTGGGCTCGTCATCCTCGATCTGATGATGCCTCAGATGGGCGGTGAAGAGTGCCTTGACGAGCTGCTGAGGATCGATCCGCATTTGAAGGTGATTGTCTCGACCGGACATTCCTTGACCGAGACTGAGAGCAGTCGTCTCGGAACGAGAGCAAGGGGCTTTGTAAACAAACCCTATGAAGTGGAGCAACTTGTCCGAGTCGTCCGGGAAGTTCTGTAACCCGGATTGCCGGCTCCAAGAGAACCGGCAGGGCACGGCGCCGCCGGGGGGATGCAAAACCAGCAGCGGAGGGGCCGCATGATCATTCTCAACCTTATACAAAACGTGGCTCTGCTTGTTGCACTTGCCGCCGCATACCAGGTCGTCGGCTCCCGGTTTGAGAAGAAAAGCATCGGATATCAGACTCTGTCCGGCCTCCTCTTCGGCGGTGTAGGGCTTGTGGGGATGATGACGCCCTTGCATTTCACGCAGGGCATCATCTTCGACGGCCGGTCGATCATTCTGAGCGTTTCCGGTCTGTTCGGCGGTCCCGTGGTCGCCGTTATTGCCGCCTCCATGTGCGGCGCGTACCGGCTTTGGTTGGGCGGAGCCGGGGCCTTGGTAGGCGTCGGGGTCATCGCCGAAGCCGCAGCCCTGGGGGTCCTGTTTCATTTTCTGTGGAGAAGCGCCGAGCCCCGAACAATAAGAAATGTTTCTCTGTACTTTTTCGGTTTGCTCGTGCACGTCGTCATGCTCGCTCTGATGTTGGCTTTGCCGGGAGGAGCCGGGTACGAGGTTCTTCGCCGCATAGGACTGCCGATCATCGTGATCTATCCCGTGGCCGTGATGCTGGTGTGCAGGCTCTTTCTCGATTACGAGCGACGGATCCATGACGCAAAGGCTTTACGGGAAAGCGAAGAGATCTTTCGGAAGCTCTTTCAGCAGCACTCGGCCGTGAAATTGATCATAGATCCTCAGACCGGCGCTATCGTGGACGCGAATCAGGCGGCTGAAACATTTTACGGTTGGACGCGAGAAACGCTTCGTTCTATGAAAATCCAAGAAATCAATACCCTTACGCCTGAAGAAGTCCGAGCGGAGATGGCAAGAGTTATACGGGAGAAAAGAGTCCATTTCGAATTCCAACACAGGAGAGCTGATGGCTCCGTGCGCGACGTGGAGGTATTCAGCAGCAACATCAGGTTCAGGAACAAAGACCTGCTCCACTCGATTATTCACGACATCACCGACCGCAAGGAAGCACAAGAAGCGCTGACGAACTCTCATCACCGCATGAACCAGATAATCCAGTTCTTGCCCGATGCCACCTTTGCGATAGACGACCAAGGGCGGGTGACTGCCTGGAATGTTGCGATGGAGGATCTGACCGGAATACCCGCCGAGCAAATGCTGGGCCGAGGTGATTACGAATACGCGATGCCCTTCTACGGGGAACGACGACCGCTTCTTCTGGATCTGGCCCTGAATTGGGACGAGGCATATCGCGACACGTACATATCCGTTAAGGAGCGCGAAGACGGCGTGCTGCTCGCGGAATCGTATCATCCTACTCTGAGCGGGGGAATCTTTCTTTCCGGGACCGCACGTGTGCTCCACGACCATGCCGGCCGACCCATCGGGGCAATCGAGACCTTTCGCAACATTACCGAAATGAAAAAGGCGGAGAAGGCCGTGCGGGAGAGCGAGCGTCGATCCGCGCAAATCATTGAATTCCTTCCCGACCCAATAATGGTTATCGATAATCGAGGTGTGATTATCGGCTGGAACCGAGCCATGGAAGGGCTTACCGGCGTTGCCGCTTCCGACATGATCGGGAAAGGGAACTACGAGTATGCGTTACCTTTCTACGGCACTCGGCGACCGGTCATGCTCGACTTGGTCATCGATTACGATCAAGAGATAGCCTCCAAATATCTTGCCGTTGAACGAGAAGGAGATCTGCTGGTCTCGGAAACCTTCGTTCCCGATTTTCACGGCCGAGGCCCGAAGTGGTTTTGGAATGTTGCTTCGCCCCTGTATGACGGAAACGGTGTCGTGGTTGGAGCCATCGAAGTCGTTCGGGACATTACCGACGCCAAGAGAGCCGAAGAGGCGCTCAAGAAAAGTGAAGAAGAGTATCGACTGCTGGCTGAGAATACACTGGACGTGATCTGGAAAATGGACCTGGATCTTTGCTTCACGTATGTGAACCCGGCTATTGCCATAATGACCGGATACACGGTTGATGAATGGGTCGGCACAAGATTATCGGATCATTGCGACGAAGAGAACTTAACGCGGATGGCGCAGGTGGTGCCGCAAGAGATTGCCAAGGGGACTTCCGGCCGGGGAGCCATATTCGAGGCTGTGATGATCAGAAAGAACGGGGAGCCCATCCACGTAGAAATACACGGCAAGGTACTGTTTGGGGATGACGGACTGCCGATCGGCCTTCAAGGAGTGACACGAGACATAAGTGAGCGGAAACGATCTGAGGAGGCTCTCCGTGCAAGCGAGGAAAGATTTCGGATACTGGCGGAAGGAGCTTTTGAGGGCGTCGTGATAAGCAGGGACGGCATAATTCTGGACTCCAACGCCGTATTCTGCAGGATGTCCGGTTATTCTTTGGAGGAATTGGTCGGAATGAATGTTATGGAGATGGTAGCTCCTGAGTTCAAAGAGATAGCACGACAATATGTTCTCTCGGGCAGCGAAGAAGCGTACGAATCGGCATTTCTTACCAAAGACGGCGACGTTGTGTCGGTGGAGGTCAAGGGAAAGCCTTTGCCGTACGAAGGGGGTACCGCCAGGATTGCGTCCGTACGAGACATGTCGGCCGTGAGGCAGGCCGAACAAACGGAGCGGCTTCTTGCAACGGCGATCGAGCAGGCTACTGAAGGCATACTTGTCACTGATCCGGACGGAGTGATTCAGTACGTAAATCCGGCGGTGGAAAGGATCACGGGTTACGACCGTAAGGAGTTGATCGGGAAGACTCCACGGATGTTCAGAAGCGGGGAGCATGATCGCGGCTTCTATGAGGCTATGTGGGGCACGATAATGGCCGGGCGCACGTGGTCGGGTCAGCTCATCAACAAGCGGAAAGACGGAAGCCTCCAGCATGAGGAGGCGACCATATCCCCTATCCGCGACTCGTCGGGAACCATTCGCAACTATGTCGCAGTCAAGCGAGATGTCACCGAACAGTTGGACCTGTCCAGACAACTCTACCAGGCCCAAAAGATGGAAGCGATCGGAACGCTTGCCGGCGGCGTTGCCCACGACTTCAACAACATCCTGCAGGTCGCGCTGGGATATTCGGATTTCATCCTGAGCGATGAAGAATTGCCCGAACCGTACCGGGCCGATCTGAAGAAAATACACGATTCCGCCAAACAAGGGGCCGAGCTGGTTCATCAATTACTCACTTTCAGCAGGACGGCCGAGATCAAACCCCGGCCCCTGAACTTGAATCATTGCATCAGTGAATTCAGGAAGATGTTGGAACGAACCATTCCCAAGATGATCGACATCCAAGTTTCTCTTGACGAGCACCTACCAAGAATCAACGCCGACAAGACTCAGATTGATCAAGTAATCATGAACCTTGCGGTGAATGCCCGCGACGCCATGCCGGAAGGAGGGAAGCTGATATTTGAAACGGCCGACATCGAGCTCGACGAGGAATATACAAGAACACACCTCGACGCCAAACCGGGTCGTTACGTCCGGTTGATGGTCAGTGATACCGGTTCGGGAATGGACCGAGACACGTTGGAGCACATCTTCGAGCCCTTCTATACCACCAAGGCCGTTGGAGAGGGAACAGGCCTCGGTCTGGCAATGGTGCACGGCATCGTGAAGAACCATGGCGGTCACGTAAGATGTTACAGCGAGCCCGGGGCCGGAACCATATTCAAGATCTATTTCCCTGCCCTGATTTCGGATGAGCAAAGACGAGAAACAAACGAAGGAAGAATGCCGAGAGGAGGATCGGAGACGATCCTCCTCGTGGATGATGAAGAGCTGATTCGTGATCTTGGTTCAAGGATCTTGACTAAGGCCGGATACAAGGTGATGTGCGCATCCGACGGCAAAGAGGCGCTGGACCTGTACACTGCGAGAAAGGACGAAGTTTCCCTCGTCATGTTGGACCTTATTATGCCCGAAATGGGCGGCACGCAGTGCCTCGGGAGCCTACTGAGCATCGATCCCTCGGTCAAAGTGATCATCGCGAGCGGTTTCTCGGCAAACGGTCATAGCACGGACGCTCTCGTCGCAGGGGCCAAAGGGTTTGTGAACAAACCGTATGATATGCGGCAGATGCTGGAGGTTGTCAGAGCGGTGCTGGACGGGGAATGAGCTTGATCGATAACCGGATGAATCCGGTTCCTGCCGATAGTTTCTTAGGGTGAGCTTTATTGCGCCGTACCATTGCGTCGTAAAGAGCTTCGAAGTAGTCGATTTCCTGAACACGGTGTCGTATTCTCTACCCATCGTGATTGCCGCGGGTTTCGTCCTCGCAATCACATGAGCGCCGGTGGGAGTGTTGAGGAAGTGGGTTAGGGTCACCGCGAAATTCAATGCGCGTCACAATAATAGGAGGAGAAGCATAGTGAAAACGTTGTTGGGTCTTCTGGCGTCTCCCAGAAGGATGGGCAATTCCGAGCTGATGGTGAAGGAGATCTACAGGCAGTTGCCGGCAGGATGGGAACTCAATCTTCTGAGAATACCCGAATTCGGCGT
>JAVHLK010000061.1 GCA_031082285.1 Desulfomonilaceae bacterium | reverse complement strand
ATAACAGAGCGCAAGAGGACGGAGGCGGCTCTGAAGGAAAATCATCGTCGCTTGGAGCAATCTCAGCGCATAGCCCGCATAGGGAATTGGGAATGGGATACGAACTCAGGAGCGGTGTATTGGTCTGACGAGATGTATCGGATCTTTGGTCTCGAACCCGGATCAGTGAGTCCATCATATGAACTGGCAAAGAAGCTCTCCCATCCAGATGACACGGAGATTTGGAGGAATGCGGTTGCAGAGTCCCTAAAGACTGAAGAGTGGTTCAGGCTGGATTATAGAGCTTTAAAACCGGACGGTTCAATTGTCTGGATTCACAATGAGGCGGAAATCATTCGAGATTCCAATGGGCATCCCATGAGAGTCTTTGGCACGGCGCAGGACGTGACCGAGCGCAAGAAGGCCGAAGAAACAGTGCACCAATCGGAGGAACGACTCCGGGATCTTTATGAGAAACTACGCGACGGCATGGCCGAGACGGATGAACGTGGGCGCATTATCCGGTGCAATCGGCGGTTTTCGAGAATGTTGGGCTATACGGTTGAGGAGATTGCGGAACTGACGTACCAGGAAATTACCCAAAGCCGTTGGCATGCGATGGAGTCTCGCATTTTGCAGGAACAGGTTGACACCCGAGGGTATTCAGACTTGTATGAGAAAGAGTGCATCCACAAGAATGGGACCGTATTCCCCATCGAGATCCAGACATATCAGGCCAAAGATCGCGACGGAAAGAAGACAGGATATTGGGCCTTCGTACGTGACATCACCGAGCGCAGGCAGCTGGAGGAAGCGAGACGGCAGAGCGAACAACGGTACAGGAACATTTTCGCGGCAACTGCGGACGGGCTCATCGTATTCAGAAAAGGAGGTCGTGTATTTGATGCCAACCCGGCCGCCTGCAGAATGTACGGTTACACAAGAGAAGAATTCACCCGCATTCACGGGCACGACATGATCCATCCAGATGAATGGAGCCGATTTGACACGGCCGTACAATTGTCGAGGGCCAAGCGGAACTTTTACGCCCAATCCGTACATATCAAGAAGGACGGCACACATTTCTGGGTTGAGGTTAGGGGCTCGCACCTGGAATTCAATGAAGAAAGTTATGGTCTGGCTCTGATCACGGATATCTCCGACCGCAAACGCACGCAGGATGAACTGATTCGCGCCAAAAAAGAAGCTGAGGCGGCCGATAGGGTCAAGAGTGAATTCCTTGCCAACATGAGTCATGAGTTACGGACGCCTCTGAATGCGATCATCGGTTTCTCGGAGCTTCTCATAGATCACGTCTTCGGTGAACTTAACGATACACAGAGGCGGCATGTAGGCCATATTCTCGAAAGCGGGCGACATCTTCTCCAATTGGTGGGGCAGGTCCTCGACTTATCAAGAATTGAGTCCGAGGGAGCGGACTTAGACCTGTCCCCGGTCAATGTTCGTACTTTCTTAGAGAATAGCGTCTCGTTGATGACAGGTCGCGCTTTGAGACGGAATCAAGAATTGGAATTGAAGGTGGATCCACGGATTGCGGGAATGACAATACCGGCCGACGAATTGAAACTGAGGCAAGTCATGCTCAACCTTCTCTCCAATGCGCTGAAGTTCACGCCTGAAACAGGGACTGTTCGGGTGGAGGCACACCTAGTTGACCGTGAGCTGATCATAAGCGTTCACGACACCGGCATAGGAGTGGACCCGTTGGACACGTCCCGTATCTTCAAGGCATTTGAGCAAGCGGATTCCACCATCTCCCGGCATCATGAAGGGACCGGGCTCGGGTTGACGCTGGCCAAGAAAATGATCGAGATGCACGGCGGCAGGATCCGGGTCGACAGCGAAGGGCCCGGAAAGGGGAGCACGTTCTTCTTCACCATTCCCATAGGGGACCACGAGTAATTCGAACTACCTTGTCGCTAAAACAACCAGGCATAATCATTGAATCGCAGGTGATTACGTCACGGCTGCAAGAAAAATCCGAGCAAACGGCATCCTCATGAGGAATCGGCCGGCGGACGGATAGACCCGCTCGGCAACCGGACATGCCCCTACAGGTCTGCCGGCGGCTGCCCAGGGATGTCCACTTAATAGTTCTCAGCCATTCTGATGATAACGGCCATGCCCGAAGAGCCGCACTTTCTGATATGGAAACCCCGTGAGAAAATAGCAAAGATCAGACCGGACCAGGTGGGCTGGTACGAGCCCTGGGGATAGCTCGTTCAGAAACATGCCCGAATCGGGGGGGGGGCACATGTACGTTTTCTTGGGATGTGCCACACGACCCAATTCCTCAGTCACACGTCCGTCAAACTGCCAGGTATCTCATCCACTGTAGATGCCCACGGGTATCTCGTCAAAGTTGACCATGGATTATGGACGAGGACATTCTGGTTGACGGAAGCGCATGGAGTGGGGTACGCTCAGAACAAACAGAATTCGGACTTGAGCGCCAAGATGACGATGGATGTTCCGTGCTTTTGGCCTTTAGGGACCTTCGGGGTCTTTCTGGGTCACACGGGGACGGAGAAGCGAATTGATTATGACTGAAACGTCCAGGAAGTGGCAAGACCATCGTATAATTTCGGATTCAGGGAGGCCGATGACTTCCGAAATGGCAGAACCGGATTCCGCCCGAGGTGCAGCGTCCCATGAAGATGCATCCGACCCTGCAGAGAGTACGCCCTTTGAAACGAGCGCAACCGAGGCCACAGGCCTCCTTGCGTGAGATCTGACCGAAGCATGACCGAAAAGAGAAGAGCTTCACACGACGTGGTGCTGGCGGTCGCTTCCGAAGATGCTCATCACGTGATGGAGGAAATTGCCGGTCTCTCTCAGCTCGCGAACTTTGGCTTCTCACGGATCGATAAACAAACGACCTATAAGCAATGTCTTGACACTGCCGATCGTTCCCTGGAGGGGCAAGACCTCGAACTCCGCTTAGTGAGAATTGGTTCCGAGCACCGAGTCGAGCTTGTCCAGCTGAGCCGGGATGGAATTCTAGGAAATGAAGATCAGCCTGAATACCGGGCGCTGTGGAACCGCGCGACCCTGGGAGCGCTCTCCAAGAAACTGAGAGGCTGTGGCATTGACGTGGACCGCTCACTGCAAGCCATGTTCAAACGCTCCCCACAGGAAGCGCTTAAATTGATCGGATTTGCGTCAGTCCAGGAACAGCTAACGCAACGGCTTCTTCATCACGTTGTATCGTTTAACGAACGTGGTCTCAACGTCAAAGCAAAATTCGTCCTCGAGTGGACGCAGTATCGAATATCAGAGAGAGTCATCCGTCACCACCGGTTGGCGTTCGCACATGTCACGCCGGACTCACCCTTTGTTGTAGAGGCGATTGTAGACATGCTTGCACACCTCTATGGTGAGACGTTGCGAGTATGGCATTACGAGAACACTGCTACAGGGCGAGCCATCGATTCACTCCTGAAAGCGGGCCTGCTCCAAGGATTAACACGTACCGAGTGCTTGCCCAAGAAAGCCTATGATGAAATCGATAGCTTCTTGAGCAGTCTCGCCTCCAGTTCGTCGTCGCAGGATGCTCCCTGTTAGATTACGTCATGGCAGATTATCCATTGTATCACAGGAGAGGCGGCCGAGGGAAGATGAACCAGTGGGATCTGAGTCCTGGATGAGCCCAAACTGTGAGACGCCAACGAGAACGCGCTCAAGCGATTTTCCTGAAAAACCTTCGACGCTCAGAGAATTGACCCGCCTCCGCATAAACCAACAGTACCGTACTGGACCGTGATCTTTCTGGTCGTCGTGCTAATGATCTGAATGCTCAGCCCGTTGGAAATGATCATTCAGAGTATTTTCGGCGCACGGTGATCAGCCCGCACACTAATAAAGGGTCCCCAAATTATGTCTTAATGCCTTAACCAGGGCCTTCCCAAATGCCTCAGAAGCGGAAGGGCCTTTAGCGGTGATGATGTTTCCATCTTGCTGAACGAGGCCTCCGACGAATTGCGCTCCATGCTTCCGAAGTTTCTCGGATCTTGGTCCAGTTACGTTCTTTCCGTCCAGCAGTCCTGCTTTTCCCAAGACATAGGTCCCGGCACAGATAGCCCCAATCAGCTTATCTGAGTCGTAGAAGGCATGAAGCAAGCGGTTGACTTCGGGATCGCCCATGTATTTCCAGACGGAATAACCACCGATGATGATCAAGGCATCGTAATCCCTGGTTCGAACCTCTCCCAAGGTTAGATCCACCGGTATACGTCCCCCATTAAGGTCCTTGGCGGTAGGTTCTTTGCACGCTACTCTTACCTTGCACTGGGATGATTCGAGCACTTTCCGGGTGACACCATACTCTGTGGGATGATTCTTGGTAGGGCTGACCAAGAGAATCACGTTTGACTCCTTCCCATGGGAGAACCCAAGGCCAGAGGCCAAGATGAGCGTAACCACCGTGACTATCGTTATGCAGAAATTCATGTCGGAAGACTCCTTTCCCGACTCCTGTTCTGAGAAATTACCTGACCATGGAAGCCCCAAGGTGTTTCCATGAGACGAGCCCTTTGCTCATATAACCGCCCAATCTTGATTCTGTAAAGCTCAGAGATCCGACCGGCCACACTGCACCGCCTGCATGACAGACACCTGGACATGGCTCTGGTGTAAATGTCTGAAGATCTATGATTAGGACCAGAAATATCTTTTACTTAAGAATGCCGATTGGTTACCATCGGCTTCCGGTGTGTAGGCCACCCCAGGTCCAAGAAGTTTCCTGTTTTTTGCTCAAAGAACAACAATATCTTATGATTAAACGTATCGGTCTTTGCCTGATCGTTCGGCGTTACGAGCTTGAAGTCGCTCACATCCCTTTTCACGTGCCTTCTCGTCCATTTCCATGTCTGTGATGGCGCAACCCCTCGCCTCGACACAAGACCCGATGAGCAGAACCGCATGTGATGACAAATGGATGTACTAAGTATTATATATTTCTTATAAACTTCCGCGAGACGGCTATCCGAGAGGGGACAGTATCGGCGTACTGAGAATGTCCCTCAGAAGCGATCTGACGAAGCCTGTGCACGAATCTCGGCATAACTCATGGAAGCGTCTTTAACGTGGAACCAGAGGTAGCACCGGACCCTCGCATTTCGTCCCCCAAGTCTACCGGGACCTTCCTGAAGGACTCTTCTCAGTCCCCTCAAAAAGGCCGTCGATCAAGTCCGGAGGGTAGAGATCTCTCGCGCAGTCGGGACAAATCGTGTGGGAAAAGGTTGTGCCCCGGTGTTCGGAGAAATAGTTTTCCACTGCCTGCCAATAGCCCTGGTCGTCACGGATCTTCTTGCATTGCGCACAGATGGGAAGAATTGCCCGGAGAGTTTGAATCTCGGCTATATAGTCTCTCAACTGCTTGTTATCCTCGCCCAAGACGTGGTTCATGAAAAGCAGATCCAGATGGCCTTGGATGATGTCACGCAAGTGCACCATGAGTTGCGCGTACGTTTCAGAATATCGATTCTCCTTGGTATCCAAGACGCATATCGTTCCAAATGGCTCTCCGTCGGGCAAGAGGATTGGAAAACCTAAGTACGAGATCATGTTCAGCTTTATGTCGGGATTGTCCTTCCAATTGTCGTCTGAGAGCGCATCCGGCACTAGCAGCTTGTTCTTTGTCTTGATTACCGTCTCGCAATACAAACCTGAGCCAAACAGGTGCTCCTTATGGCCGGGGTGATAGGGATTGCCTTCACTTCGGCTGGACACGAAGACCTCAATATCCGGCCCCGCTATCCGCATGATGAGGCCTGCAGGAACTCCTGCCATCTCGGCCATAAGGTTCACTATATCCTGCCATTTGTCCAGCACGGAATCAGGAATGGTCAGTTGGATCTTCGGCCCGGATTCAATCATTCGTCTCTTCCTCATCGCAAGATGAGCCAAGGCCAATTTCTCCCGCGCTTTCTCGTATGCCTCTTCTGCAACAACTCATTCCAGTCTGCCCAAATCGTTCAGAATTGTTCCCTTTGCGTCTGGGAGATGATCTCGTGCGTCCGGCGATTCCCCTTTCGATACTCTTCAGTCCCGTCGGTGAAAAGCCAGGACCTCCCGAGATTGGTCCTCTTTCACGAGAATTTGATTTCGAAATCAGCACCACGGGCAATCCGGCACATCTACCGTGGCCGGGTCGGAATTGCTTCGAGGGCGAGGTCCACCGTATCTGACTTGATCTGTTTCACCCTCATCTCTGCCAACTCCTGGGCAGCAAGGATGCTACACTCCATTTCGTGCCTGATCCTCTCATAGTCGTCCTGAGACAGGCCGTCAGGGACTTCCACGGGCTTTCCGAAAACCAGGACGAGAGTCCCGAACGGCAGCGGGAGAATCATTTGGTCCCACGAGTTGAATTGCACATGCCGCGAAGTCCAACTTCCCACAGGGACTATTGGCTGGCCCGTCTCTTTCGCTATTATCACGGATCCTATCTTGGCCTTTCGAGCCGGTCCGCGCGGAGCGTCAACAGCCATTCCAGTGTTGCAGTTTCCGGTCTTGGCCCTTTGAATCATGTCTGCCAGCGCTTCCTTGCCGAAATTGGACGACGATCCCCTGGAAGTTTGATACCCGAATCCTCGCAGGCACCTGTCCATGATCTCTCCGTCCGAGGAGCGGCTTACCATAATTACCCCGCCATACTTCCGAAAGTAAAACGAAGGCCACAGCAATGCCCCGTGGAACCCCGCGATGGAGAAGCTGCGGGTTTTGCAGATCTGCTCTTCGGTCTCTTGCTGGAGGAATATCTTACGGGATGTCAAATCCACGATCCGGAAATATGCACGAACAATCTTTGGTAAAAGTACGAGCGCGACCCTTAACCAGAGTCGACTGCTTCTTGGCTTCTTGTGTGTGTCAACGTCCATAGTCCGTGTTTCCCTTACTCGCTTCACGGTGTCCTTTGAAAGCGGCCTACGTCGAAAAAATGTAGTACAATGAAGATCTTTTATAATAACACAGACCAAACGAACCGATCAACCGTATTCCGCAGCTCACGTGATGCAGACCAAAAGAGAGCGGTTCCAAATGGTTGTGCCAATCAGAAAACCAAATTGGGAAATTCTGTTCTTGGGCCGCATGGGTTATTCTGATAGGTTGACACAAGGAAGATTCCGGAAAATATCCTCATGAGGAATCGACCGACGGACGGACAGGCCCACCTTCAGCCTATTGACACGGAATCTTAGGTGACCGCAGTGATGGAACAAAGTCCTTCCATGAGTAAGCCCAAACAAGCAGCCGGCCTTTTCGCGAGTTTGCTCATTGTTTTCGCAATTGCCTCACTTGGGGGGTTTTTTACCGGACTCTCAGTCGAGTCATGGTATCCCGCCCTTGCTAAGCCGTCCTGGACTCCGTCCGGAACTACAATCGGCACGGTGTGGGCCGTCCTCTACACTGCGATGGGTATCGCTGCCTGGCTTGTTTGGCGCAGCGGCGGTGGAAAGGTCCGGCAACGTGCTTTGGCGATTTATGCTTTGCAGCTTTTCCTGAATACAGGATGGTCGGCCCTATTCTTCGGTTTGCGAAGCCCGGGTCTTGCACTCATCGAAATCGGCTTCCTGTGGATTGCGATCCTGATTACTATGGCGGCGTTCCTGCAAATATCCAAACCGGCAGGTATGCTGATTGTTCCGTACCTGGCGTGGGTCGGTTTCGCTGCAGTCTTGAATGCAGTGATTTGGCGACTCAACTGATGCGAACACCATCGTAAAAGAAGACCTTTTCGTGGTCGGCAGAGCCGTTCTTGCACCTGCAGGTGTTCCTGAGAAGGGGCTGAATCCCACTCGGAGATCCGGCTACGTCTTCCGAAGAATCAGACAAGCGAGAGGCGGAAGAACGAGCGACAGATGTTGAGGGTAACCGTGATGCTCGCCCGGGACCGTGGATACCGCGCCTCCATTGCCGATATTGCCGCCGCCGTAGAATTCGGAGTCGGAGTTCAATACTTCTCGGTAGTCCCCCGGTTCGGGAACGCCGACCAAGTACCCATGCCTCACCACGGGCGTGAAGTTCAGAACACACACCAGGAAACCGTCCGGCCCTCTCCGCAGGTACGAGAGAACACTGTTGAGGTTGTCATTACAGTCGATCCAGGCAAAGCCCTCCGGCCGAGTGTCCCAGCACCAGAGGGATCCGTCTTCGTGATAGAGCCGCCCGAGATCCTTCATATAGTCGGCGGACTGACGGTGAACGGGATATTGGAGAAGCTCCCTCTCCAATTCAGACTCATGATTCCATTCATTCCACGTCGCAAGTTCCGAACCGGCGATGAGCAATTTCTTGCCGGGATGAGTGAACATATAGCCCAGCAGCAACCGGAAATTCGCGAACTTGGACCAGTCGTCCCCCGGCATCTTTCTCAGCAGGGACCCTTTTCCGTAGACCACTTCATCGTGAGACAGGGGTAAGATGAAGTTCTCGCTGTACGCGTACATCATGGAAAAGGTGAGGTCATTGTGATGAAAACATCGGTGTACCGGATCTTTTGAGAAATACTCGAGCGTATCGTGCATCCAGCCCATGTCCCATTTGAAACCGAATCCCAAACCGCCGAGATACGTAGGAGTCGTCACTCCCGTCCATGCAGTGGATTCCTCGGCCACGGTAAAGCATCCGGGAAATTTGGAGTAGACCATCACATTGAATTCCTTGATGAATTCAATTGCTTCCAAATTCTCGTTTCCCCCGTAACGGTTGGGTATCCACTCCCCCTCTTCTCGGCTGTAGTCAAGATAAAGCAATGACGCAACGGCATCGACCCTCAATCCATCGATGTGGAACTTGTCCAACCAGTACAGCGCGTTGCCGACCAAGAAATTCCGCACCTCGTTCCTGCCGTAGTTAAAGATGAGCGTTCCCCAATCCCTGTGCTCACCCTGACGCGGATCGGCATGCTCATAGAGCGCGGTTCCATCAAAGAGGCGGAGACTGAAATCGTCTCTGGGAAAGTGAGCCGGCACCCAGTCGAGTATGACTCCTATTCCGTGCTGATGAAGATAGTCGACAAAATACATGAAATCGTCGGGAGTCCCGAAACGGCTGGTGGGAGCAAAATAGCCGGTCACCTGGTAGCCCCAGGAGGCATCAAAGGGATGTTCCATGATCGGCATGAGCTCCACATGGGTAAACCCGTACTGTTGCACATGTTCGACAAGCGCTACGGCAGCCTCTCGATACGTACTCCACCGATAGTCTTCGTCGGCGATCTTCAACCAAGAGCCGAGGTGGACCTCATAGATGCTCATGGGTTGAGAGAACAGGTCGCGTTGGGACCGCTCCTGCATCCATTTCTCGTCGCCCCACACATATCCGTCGATGTCCCATATTCTTCCCGCGGTTCCCGGTCTTAATTCCATAAAAAACGCGTACGGGTCGGTCTTGATCCTCAGGTCGTCCGAAGCGGTCTTAATCTCATACTTGTACAGCCAACCGGGCCCGATATTCGGAATGAACAACTCCCAAATTCCCGAGCTTCCCATGTTCCGCATGGGAAACAGCCGGCCGTCCCAATTGTTGAATTCTCCGATCACGCTCACCCTTTTTGCATTGGGAGCCCATACCGCGAACGCGGTGCCCTGGACTCCGTCCCTCATCATGGGGTGCGCGCCGAGCCTTTCGTACAGCGTGTAGTGTTTGCCTTCCCCCACGAAATGAAGATCCTGGTCGCCCAGTGTGGGCGTAAACTGATAGGGAGTGTCGCATTCCCAGGTAGATCCGTTCTTGAATGAGAAGGAGATGAGATGCCGAAACGGAAAGGTCTCTCCAGGGAGCCACAGATAGAACAGACCGGGAGCAGAGGTCGTGTCCATGGGATACGTGTCCCCGCGGACACTAAGATGGGCGCCGACGGCGTCGGGATGAAAAGCCCTCACTATCAGACCTTCGCGACCGCGCAGACGGGCCGGGTGGGCTCCAAGGACCCTGTGTGGATCCGAGTGTTCGATCCGAACGATCCGATCGATATCATCGACGACCAATCCCAACAGAAGTTCTTCAGGGTACATGGTTAATCACGTCTCTTCCGTTTGATTTTGAAGGATTAAGACCGACTCCCCGCGTCTCAAGACCCCGGCAATTCGGAGGCCATAGACCGATTAATCCAGAAACGGCTCAAAATCGCATCGTCGCCGCTTTCCATCCTCGGTTCAGCCGCTTGGGGGCAACCGGCCGGCCGCGCCGCGGGTCATGCCTCGAGCTTATTGTGCTCGGGAATGTTCTCGGGCTTTACAAACAGTATCCGGTTGCAGTTCGGGCATATTACCATTTCCTCCTGCTTGAGCACCTTGATGTTGAGTTGCGGCGGAATGGCCATGTTGCAACCGGTACAGGATCCGTTCTTAAGCTCGGCGACGGCTTTGCCTCTTGCTTTCTTCACCGCGGTGTAACGTTTCAGAAATTGTCCTTCAATGGCTTCGGACACGTTGAGCTTCTCGGAATTCAATGATGTGAGAGCCGTGCCCGCACTGCTCTCCACCTCCCGGGCTTCGGCCTTTTTTTCGTGGAGCCGCTTCTCGAAGTCCTGATAATCGTTCCGCTTGCGTTCCAAGGATTTTGTGAGGGTCTCCACTTGTCCCATGTAGTCCAGTATCGCGTCCTCTATCTCTCCCACGACCTTTTTGCCCAGCTTGACTTCTCTGGACAAGGCATTGTGTTCCTTCTGATTCTTGATGTTGAGAAGACGGCGTTCAGAACGTTTGATCTTCTCTTGTTCCGTGCTCAGGTCCCCTTCCTTCTTGCGAAGATCCTTTTGCACCTGCCCCAATCGCTCCTCGATCTCCGAGATTTCTCTCCGGATCACCACCAGATTTCGGGCTATATCTTGGACCTCGAGCGGAACCCGCGCGAGGTCTTTTTCGTGGCGATCTATCTGATTATCGATTTCTTGGAGCCGTTCAAGGAGTTGTAGCTGCTCTTTCAACTCAATAATCCTCCTTACGGTCGATTATGTCCACGAAGGGTTCGCTTTCGAAATCGCACCGATGACATGCGATTTCAATGTTCATCCTGCGGAATTCTTCGGCAAACCGATCGGCCATAAGTTCAACGGCCAATCGTTCCGTGCCGAAATGTCCGGCATCGATCACCGGCATACCCATTTCCAGAGCCTCACGTGCGGCATGATACCTCACGTCCCCGGTCAACATGACGTCCGCTCGACTCGTAATTGCTTCTCTGAGGTACCCCATTCCGCTTCCCGAAGCGCAGAAAACCGTTTCAACCGAACAATCCATGGGGGAAATGATTCTTGGCCGAGAAATTTGCAGGCGCTCGGCGACCATGTCCGCGAACCGAAAGAGCGTTACGGCAGGGACGAGCCTGCCGACGCGTGCACATGTCGCGGTACCGGGAGTCGAGACGGCCTGCAAACCGAGTGTCTCGGCCAGCTTGTCGTTCAAGCCGCCTTGTGCCGCGTCAAGGTTCGTGTGCAGGCTCAGGATATCCACGCCGAAACGGCCGGCCGCGAGGAGCGTGCGTCCGGCGAGGCTGTCGGGGACGATGGACCGTATCGGCTCGACAAGTACCGGATGATGAGTAACAAGTAACTCACATGAATGATCTCGGGCAAACATCACGGTCCGGGGGGTGGCGTCGAGGCTGAATGCCATTGCAGATATGGTGCGGTCGGGATCTCCGATTTGGATGCCGCAGTTGTCCCAGGTTTCCGCCAGCTCAAACGGGAAGAGCCGATCGGCGATTTCGACGATCCGGGACAAATTCAGATAGCACACGGCGGCGTCTTCCTCCTCGGGTGAAAACGTGGTGAGGTCTGTTCATCCCAAGGCAAAGAGCCGCGCAGACTCGACCGTTCCGCCGACGCGAGACTCTTAAAGGCAAACGCTCGGGATGATGTGTGAGATGGAGGCAATGTCGTTCCTTCGATTGTCGACGTCATGATGCCGTGGTCCCATGCCGCGGGAAACTCCGGGCCATGTCCTCGGGTACATGTGACGAATCCCCGTGACCGCGGGTCGGCGAACCCATGCCAAAAAACTCACGGGGAGCTTGATGAAGCTCCCCGTGGCAAAAGCGTAGAATCATTTCGAGTGTTGGGGGTAAAATCATGACGTATCTTTGACCTCGTGGTGGGCCCACCTGGGCTCGAACCAGGGACCGACCGGTTATGAGCCGGGAGCTCTACCAGCTGAGCTATGGGCCCGCACTCTCCACAACTTTTTATGGTAATACGCAGTATCAGCTCTGTCAAGCACTATTGACCGCCACACCAAAAGATGTGAACGCGTCGTCGAATCCATTCAGTCTCGCGGGGATGGAACTCAACGACCCCAATAGCCCCGATACATCTGCTGATAGTTCTGCCAGTAGTTTTCCGGTGCCCGATACGGATCCTGGTACGCCTGAGAGTAAGGTATCACGGTTTCACGGCCTTCCACGGACCGCACCTCGGTTATGGAAAGGACGGCTTTGTCCACAAGACTCTTTCGTTGTCTCAATATTTGGGCAAACGCTCTCTTGTCCTTCCTGTCCGCGGCATCCTTCATCGAGCATTCCTCGAACTCTGCAAACGCCTTGTCTTCCAAATTGAGAATATTTCTACATTCCTTCCGCTTGGCGCTGAGGAGCTTCTCTCTTGCCTGGATCGCCTCGGAAATCTGCCGTGCAATGGTTTTTCCCTCTGAGCGATCGACCAACGGTCTCTGTATGACTTGTTCCAGCGGTGCTTTCTGAAGAGCGAGATAATTGTTCAAATTGTTTCTCAGGTCTTCGACCAGACGTTCCCATGTGGTCCTGAGTTCGTCACATTGGGATGTGGGATCCTGAGAGAAGCACTCCTTCCCCGAGCCGAGCAGAACCATCACGCACGTGACTGCTGCAATAGCCATGGAGCGACCCCTCAAGCGTACGTTCACATTCACCTGCGCCATCTCCTTTCACACCCTGTAAACGGCTGCGTGACACGGTCAACAAGCCAAACACGTCATACCATTCTAAGACATCCTGCCTAAAATTGCCACTGGATTCGTGATTGTTAGCGAAATTCCCGAACGTCAATTCTTGCCGTACCTTGATGCAATTTCTTCCATCAAGGCTGAAATCTTTTCCGATAACATATAGTTGATGCCGCCACGCTCGAATGAGTCGCGAAGCAGCCGAATGAACTCGTCGAACGCTCCCTCGGTATTGAGAATAACCTTCGCGTTCTTGGCTTCCTGTTCAGAGTATTCCTGATTGCTGTTGGCGGCCACCTCCGCGAAAGTGGATCGGAATTCATTCTTCCCGCCCCAGAAAACCACCACGTTGTCTATGTACGCATTCATTTCTCTAATCTGCGTGATGAGTTCCTCACGACTCATATCCTCAATTTCCATCACGTACCCCTCAACGGTTAAATTATCAAGCACCTTCGGATTACTTGTCCGCGGCCGATGAGAACCGCGGCGTCCGGCCGTGCAGTTGCGACGTCTTGTGAATCGACGGAGGCATGTCCGTACACGGCAATGGGAGTGAAGGACCGGCGTCGCGCCCTGTCGCCCCGTATCAGAAGCCCAAGGGCAATTTCTTGATCTCCCTCAATTCCTCGGTGTTCAGCGCACGCGTCATCCTCTCCTCCCACCTGAAGAACTTCTTGGACAGACGCAGCACTCTCTCGAGGATCTCACCAACCTCTACGACCAATTCGGTGTTTCTTGCCCGACGGGCTCTATCGAGCTCTGTCTGGAGATGTCGTATCAATTTTCTGGCCTGCTCCGGCGTCTCCAGGTACAGACCGGGATCGTACGCACTTCCACTCCTCTCTTTCGGGCTCCATCGAATCCTGATCTCATTGATGTGTTCGCGCAGCATCGGTTCACATAATTCCCTGTAAAATGATACACCAACCGGCTCTCACGGGCCGCGGCAGAAAGAAATTTTCCCCGGGGATACTCCCCCGACAAAAGCCCCTCCGGGACCAGGGAGTCAAAAAGAGCCGGTCCCAGAATGCTTCCAACCACGCGGTCATCTTACACCAGTGGGAAAGAAATTTCAATGGGGAGCTACGTGGTCAGGGGACCGGTCGAGGTATGCCGTGTCCCGCGGACACGCTAGTCAGGGAAGGAGGCCGCAATTGTGTCAGAACACTAATTAAAACAAAATAATAAGACGATAGACCCCTTGGCGACAAGTAAAAAACCCGATCACCTTAAAATCACAGCAGCTACTCGTTAGCTACTAGTAATCAGACATAATACCAATAAGTTGATGCTGCTTACTTATCTTGATTCGATAAAAAACATTGACTCATTCAATTTAGTTGTGATATCATCACTCCAACAGTCCGTCCCAGGAGGTGACAAGGCCAACAATGAAAAGAATACCAACCCTGGCAACAGTAGTGGCAAGCGTGATGCTCGTCATGCTCGCTCTTGCCGATCTCGGGAGCTGCTGGCAGCCTTCCGTGCCGCCCATGGGTCCTCCCATGGGTCCGCCGATGGGCCACATGGGAGCAGCACCTCCACCCGTCGGTCTCGGACCGGCGCCTATGCCCTTCCAAATGGGCCCATGTCTTCCCGAAAAAGGTTGCACGACCTTCAGCGTGGAGGGTGGTGGAAGGTTTCTTTACACGACCAATGCCGCGAAGCTCACGCGTCGAGGTACCATTGAAGGCATCGGTGATGGTACCATCGACTTCGTCAGGGATCTCAATTTTAACCAGAATACCCCTGTCGGAGAGGTTTACGCCGGGGTGCGGATTTGTCCGACTTTGGCATTCACCTACACATTCATGATTCCGAGAGAGGATCATGGGCATGGTCTGCTGAACGCGGATCTCACAGTGGACAACACCGTGTTTGCCGCGGGAACACGAGTTACACTCAAGTCCACGACTTCGCTGCATCGTTGGGAAGGAGAGGTTTATCCAATAATTGGGTGCAACTACCGCGCAGGCGGGTTGCTTTTCGGCGAACTACTCGTTCAAAGGCTTCGTGTTGAAGACGCCCAGCAATCGGATTCGGAAGTTTTCAGTGAATTCCTGATGGGTGTCGGCGGCGTCGCGGAATATGCTCCCGCGGAGAACATTTTTGCACGAGTGAAAGCCGCGTACACATTTCTGCAGAATCAGAACGGCGTCTACATCGACGGTGAAGGGAAATTCTTCCCGGAACTGGGTGGCAGTGGTTGCGGATTTGGAGGGGTTCCGTCCGGCATCAGGCCGTATGTGTCGGCAGGCTATCGTTACCGATATGCCGAATGGAGTCGAGACGGCGGAAACCTCAAGTTTGAAACCAGCATTCACGGTCCTTACGTGGGAGCCGGCGTGATCTTCTAAGACTCACCGCCTGAGACCGCCGCAGACGAATCTCACGGCGGTCGCGGGCCGATCACAAGCGAAAGACCTCCCGGGGAGAGACCCGCCCGCAAAGAGGGCGGGTCTCTTTATGTACCGGAAGGGTGTGCACGGTTCTCCGGCATGACGGCCGAACAAGGGGGTTGTGAAAAAATCCTGTGCTGGTATAGTCACATAAATGTGGATCGTACCATGGAACTGACGCAGTACCAAGGAACCCCGGCCAAGAAGATTCCGAACGATGAGCACGAACACAATACCCGATGAAGGGCAGTGCATGGCCCTCTTGAGGAAGCACAAGACTCCGGACCATATTGTCATGCATTCTCAGCGGGTATGGGAGGTCGGAAAGTTGCTGGGGGGAGAGCTGATTGCACGAGACCACGCCATTGACATGGACCTGTTGAGGGCGTCCTGCTTGCTTCATGATATAGGAAAATACCCTTGCATACTTGACGGCGGAGGATATCACGACGTTCGAGGTGAAGAGATTTTGGAGCAAGAGGGGTACCCTCGGGTAGCGCGCATCGTGGTCCAGCACGTTATCCTGAGGGTTTCCCGTGAGGATCCCGTCAGAGAAGAGCACCTGGTGTACTATTCGGACAAGCGAGTGGTGCACGACGAGATAGTCAGTCTCGACTCTCGGTTCGACTACCTGGAGCACACGTACGGCAAGAGTCCCGCGGCCTTGAGGGGCCTGGCCCGCATGAAGGACCTAACGATCCGGGTAGAGAGAGACATCTTTGCGCTCCTGGATTTCCGGCCCGGAGACGTTACGGAGCTCCTTCGACGTGATCGATAGGCGCTCCTCGTCCCAATAGTTGTGCCATTGAGTGATGGTGTAGGATTAATTGTCGAAAATAGATTGACAATTCGTGAGATGATAATATTTGTGAGAACCCATGGGGAGGGCCGTATGTTCATCGAGGCGTGCGCCGAGTTTGCCTTGTCTTTTCGTCGTCGTTCTGGTATAATTGGCCCTTACGATAGAAAAATCAATATGTTGATGGTGTTTGTTTGCGTTCGACGTTCCCCATGGTATGACGAACGGGGAATCGATTGTTTTTCGTGAAATTGCAGGAGGACCGGCCCATCCCATATGGGAGACGCTCCGAGCGACTTACGGTCACTATCAAAGAATCAATAAGGGTGAACTACCAGGTAGTTCGCCCCTATCTTTGAGATGATTTATCAGGTGTGGTGACAGGGATGCCCAAAAGAGTTGTTGTTTCGGCAGTTCTTGTTTTGTTCCTCTTCTCCTTTTCCGTAGCTGAAGACCGGAAATCTTCCCTTCAGCGACTGGCGCGCATCAGCGTGCAAACAGCTGATGTGCAAAGGAACGTTGATTTTTCCGACCAGAGCCTTGTTCCGAGGTGGCTCGACGATTTGATGAGCCGAATTCCGGATGGGGACGAATCGGAGGAAGCGGTGGAAGAAGAAACCGAATCCGTCCTCAAGGAGGAATCGGAAAGCCTTCAAGAAGCTCTGGCGGCCGATGTGGAACCGCCTGCAGAGGAGGAGGGGGATCCCTTCTTTCCGAAGCCGTTGAGGATTGCGCCGCTCTATCTTTCGCCCGAGGTGGAAGGGGAGGGAGTTTGGACTTCCGAAGGGTTGCCGCTGGGATCCGATGGAAGGCCCTTGGTGTATAAGACGGTGTACCGCCCGAGCCTGGAATTCCCCAACTCAATCGTGTATATGGCGGTGTTCGATTCCAACCGGCTCAAGCCGCGACTATTTATCGGCCATACGGAGCCTGGAATTCAACAGATATCGTATCGGCCGGAACAAGAGGACCTGGCGAGAATCGTCGCGATCACCAATGCCATGTGGATGCAGCAGCACGCTCGAGGGGCCGGTGCCATCTTCCGCGGCCAGGAAGTGTACCCCATGGTGGACGGAATGGCCACCATGGTCGTCTATCGAGATAACTCCGTCGACATCATCGAATGGACCGGGGACATTCCCTCATCCATGGTGATTGACGCCCGGCAATTGCGCCATTTGATCGTCAAGAACGGCAAGGTCGTCGAAAAGATTGCCAAGCAGGGCAAAATAAGCGACTCGGAGATCGGACTGGGAGGATTTCTGGTCGACAACAGCGGTCGCAGTACCATGGCGAAGAGGGATCTGTGGTTTCTGGCCAACAGAACCGCGTTCGGCATCAGAGAGGACGGTAATCTCGTGTTCGCCATGGGGCACCACGTGAGCACAAAAGATCTAGCCAGGGCGCTGGTCTTGGCCGGCTGCACGCGCGCGATGCACGGCGATGCGAATATTCACAATATCGTGTGCAATTTCTATTTCAGAGATCAGAACAACAAGATTGTGAAACGAGACAGGCTGTCTCCCGAGCAGAAAAAGTACACCATGCAGCGGTACGACCACGGCTATTCAAAGGATTTCTTTGCGTTTTACGAAAAATGATTCGTCTTGTCGGCGGCCCTATTCGTCGTCAGGTTTGTCATACCGGCCGCTCACAATTGCCCCGATCTCTGCGATGACGTCGGTAGCCGTCACAGGCCGCGGTCCGTCTCTCTCGACGATCTTGTCCGCGGCCAGTCCGTGGAGATGAACACCGAAAGGAAGGGCCTCTTCCGGCGGAACCCCCTGCGCCAGCAACCCCCCCAGGATTCCGCTCAGCGCGTCGCCTTGGCCGCCCGATGCCATCCAGGGATTGCCCGTCGTGTTGACGTAGATTTGGCCGTCCGGGGAAGCAGTCACCGTTCGCGCGCCCTTGAGGACGATCCATACTCCGTACTCCTCTGCCATCCTTCCGGTCAGGCGCACTCGGTCTTGCTGCACATCCCTGCCCGTAATACCCAGGAGACGGGCCATCTCGCCGGGATGAGGCGTCAGTACGATCAGGGCTTTCGAGGACTTGAGAGCATCCATATTGGGTACGAGCGCGTTGAGCCCGTCCGCGTCGATGAGCAGCCGACCGGTATATTCCTCGACGATTTTGCGAACCAGTTCGGACATTCCTTCATTCGTTGACATACCCGGACCCAACACGAGACATTGCTTGCCCGCCGCGACGGACAGAACCCGGCTGATCGAGGGTTCGCCCAGACAGCCCGGCACGGTTTCCGGAAGAGGTTCGGTCATCTCTTCGGTAAGTTTGACCTCAAGTATATGGTTGAGCGAAGCGGGAACGCCCACGGTGACGAGGCCCGCTCCTATTCTTGAAGCCGCCTTGGCGGCCATTGCCGGAGCCCCGGTCTTCCCGGGAGAACCTCCCACGATGAAAAGATGACCGAACGTTCCTTTGTGCGCCTGGGGATTCTTTCGCAGTTGAAGGTACTCACAAGGTTGAGGGTCGGTGCAAAGTATTGCTTTCGGAGGATTCTTCTCGACGGCCGGCAACGGTATGGAGATGTCCACCACCTCAACCTGCCCGCAATAGTCGAGTCCGGGATAGAGGGCCATGCCCAGCTTCCCGAATCCGTAGGTTGCAGTCAGGTCGGCCTGCACGCAGACTCCCATGACTCGCCCGGTGTCCGCCTCCAGACCCGAGGGAAGATCGACCGCCAGCCGTAACCCCGGTGCGCCGTTGATTTCCTTGACGGCCTCGCGATACGGCGACCGTACCTCGGAATTCAGGCCCGTGCCCAGCACCGCGTCGACAATCACGTCGGCCGCGTGCCACACCCGCGCCGCCTCCTCAAGAGATTCCTCATCGGAGATTTCGATGATCTCGGCGGTCATTTTCTCCAGTACCCGAAGATTAATGAGCGCGTCTCCCTTGATCTTCTCCCGCGGACACAACAGGAAGATCTGAACCATCGCACCGTGGTTGATCAAGTATCTGGCGATGACGTACCCGTCTCCCCCGTTGTTTCCCGGTCCGGCAACCACACTGACGGTGATTCCCGCCACGTCTCCGCCGAGATGCTCTCTGAGGATGTTGAACGTGGTTCGGCCGGCATTCTCCATCAGAACAACACCGGGAATTCCATAGTCGTCGATCGCTGTTGCGTCAAACGCCCGCATCTCTTCGGCAGTGACGAGATACATACCTAACCTCCGAACTCTTATAGGCGACTTTCATGTGCCATGGGGCGCCTCGACGTCACATCATAGCACATGACCGCGTCGCTCGCTCGTTGTGTATGTCGTACAGCCATGGTTATCGAAGCCGGCCGCCATGGCCGGCATCCATCCCGATCTCTCCGTGTATCACGGATATCCATCTCGGTCAGCCCAAAGGGGTCCTTCGAGCTAATTATGGGGATTTCAGACTACGAGGAAACGGGGTTTTGCATATCCTGACGCCTTGTAGTAATCTCTGAACGCTTCTCGTTGTACCGAAGCGCATCGACACAATCCCCGCGAGGCCGACAATGATCGAAATCGGAGAAGCCCAGCAGAAGGTGTTGGAAGAAGTCCCGCTACTGGGGCGCGAGAGAATTCATATCGTTGACGCTCTTGGAAGGGTGCTCGCACAGGACGTGGAAGCCGTTCGGGATGTGCCTTCCACGGACAACTCGGCAATGGATGGATACTGCTGCCGCCACGAGGACATAGTCGGCGCTGGTCCGGAAAACCCCGTGACCTTGACGGTCATCGGCGACTCACCGGCGGGACGACCCTTCGGCGGTGAGGTGGGAGCCCGGGAAGCCGTCCGCATTATGACCGGCGGCGTGATTCCGTCCGGGGCGGATACGGTCGTCATGGTCGAAGACACGCGACTCACCGGCGACGAGGTCGAATGCATGAAGGATGCCGGCCCCGGAGCTCATATCCGTCACCGCGGAGAGGATGTCAGGGCAGGAGAGACTGTCCTGCAGAAGGGGGACATCATCCGACCGCCGGAGGTGGGAATGCTTGCGACGCTGGGGCATGCGTACGTCCACGTATATCAGCGTCCGCTCGTCGCGATTCTCTCAACGGGCGACGAACTGGTCGACCTCGATGAACCGTTTGTTCCCGGAAAAGTCATATGCTCGAACAGTTACAGTCTCGCGGCGCAAGTTCTTGAATGCGGCGCAGTACCAATTTCCCTGGGAATAGCTTCCGACGACGATGCGGATCAGCGCTCACGAATAACCGACGGCCTGCGGGCGGACGTGATTCTGACGTCCGGAGGGGTGTCGGTGGGAAAGTACGATCTGGTGAAGGACACGCTTTCGCAGCTCGGCATGAAGGTGAAATTCTGGAAAGTTGCCATGAAGCCGGGAAAACCCCTCGTATTCGGCACCATCGGCAACAAGCCGGTGTTCGGCCTTCCCGGCAATCCCACTTCCGCCATGATTTCCTTTGAACAGTTTGTCAGGCCCGCACTGCTCAAGATGATGGGACACGAGAATCTGTACCGACCTCTCATCGAAGCATCCCTCGCGGAGGACATGCACATCTCTTCCGGGAGGCTGCATCTGGTCCGGTGCAAGCTCTTTGAGCGAGACGGCGAGATGATCGCATTATCAACGGGGAATCAGAGTTCGGGGGCCCTCCGCTCGATGGTGTTGGCTGACGGGCTGATGATTCTCCCTGCAGACAAGAGACCGTTCGCAAGAGGTGACAGGGTCCGCGTCCAGGTGCTGCACACCAACAGTCCGTTGAGTCCCCATTCACCATACGAGTAGCTCATTACACGCATTCACAAACCCGCGTCCCGCGGGATCTTTGCCCCGGCAGTCTGCTTGCGCGAGAGACTTTCATAGTCCGTTGTGATCGCGGGGAATGGCGATTCGCCTGGGAGACGCCCGTCCCACGAAAGAGGTTTGAGGCTTCGCACTTTCTTTCGAAGCCGGAGCCTCCGTGGCCGGAAAGCTCTGGTTCCGGTTCTCAGACTTGGTAACAGGAGCAGAGTGCGTCACCGCACTTGCGCCATGAAGCACCAAGAACGATTCGATTTTCCAAAGCATAACAATCCCTCATGTCAGGCCGTGTTCTTTGATTTTGCTCAGGAGAGAAGGATAGCTGATTTCGAGGAGCCCGGCAGCACGCGACCTATTTCCGCCGCACCTGTTCAGGGCCTTGGTAATAAGAACTCGTTCCAGATCTTTTGAGGCCTTCTTGAGTGAGATCGTCTCTTCATCTCCCCCGAAGTCTCTTACCCGTGTTCCGGCCGACCGAATGTCGTCGGGAAAGCCCTCCAGGGAAATTGCCTCACCCGGGGCAAGAATCATGGCCCTCTCGAGTACGTTTTGAAGTTCCCGCACATTTCCCTTCCATTCGTACGCGAGAAGTGCATCCTTGGCCTCACGGGTAATGTGTTGGATCTTCAGTCCCATCTTCTTGTTCAACGTGCTCACGAAGTGCTCCACAAGGGGCGGAATGTCCGTCTTGCGATCTCTAAGGGGCGGAATGTGGAGATGCACGACGTTGAGCCTGAAATAGAGGTCGCGGCGAAACGACCCGGTCTCCATAGCTGCTGAAAGGTCTTCATTCGTGGCGGCAAGAACACGAACCGACGTTCGGCGGGCTCTGCTTTCACCGAGCCGCCTTATCTCACCCGTATCCAGGGTCCTCAGGATCTTCACCTGGAGCGTCGGGTCCATGGCCGCTATTTCGTCCAGAAAGAGAGTGCCCCCCTCCGCTTCCTCAAAGATGCCCGTCTTGTCCTTGTCAGCTCCGGTAAAGGCTCCACGGACATACCCAAAAAGCTCTGATTCCAACAGATGCCTTGGGATTGCTCCACAATTGATCCCCACAAAGGAGCCCTGCGACCGAGGCGAACGGTTGTGGATTTCCCGTGCCAGAAGTTCCTTTCCCGTCCCCGATTCTCCCGTGATCAAGACCGATGACTCGAAACTTGCCACCTGGCGGGCCGTGCTCAGTATGTTCTTCAAGGCTTCGCTGTGCGCGACGATTTCAGAGCTTGGCTCACAATCACGCAACCTCTTCCTAAGCTGCACGACCTCCTTGCGAAGCCGCTCTCTTTCCGCCGCCTTTCGCAAGGTGAGCACCACCTCGTCAGTCTTGAAAGGCTTGGCTATGTAGTCGTACGCACCTTTACGTATCGCCTCCAAAGCGAGGTCAATCGTACCGTAGGCGCTCATGAGGATCACCATGGTATCGATTCCGCTCGCTCGCAGCTGTTCGAGCAGTTGCACGCCGTCCATTCCCGGCATACGAACATCCGAGAGTATGAAATCAAAGCTCTCCTTAGACACCATGTCGAGCGCCCGCTGAGCCGATTCCGCGCATGACGGATCAAAGCCGTCCTGCTGCAGCACCTCGCTCAACATGTGCAGCATGTTGGGTTCATCGTCAACAATGAGTATCTTGGGAAGTCGTTTCGGCATTTCGGTATCATCCGGCTCGGAAATGAATTCATACGTGGAGAGGCCGATCCAAGGCATTAAGGATCGCGCGGTTCGAATACGATCCTGCCGCGGCCGACCGCAGGAACCGACCTCATCAGACCGGATCAGTATACCGTTTCGACTTCGTGGATACCACTCATTCCGGGTCTTTCACCGTCCCCCACGGATTGTTTTGTGTTGAACAAGTCCGTGGAAAGAGATGATTTTCGCTTGACAATCTTAACAGTTTGCTTTAGGATAACGCTGGATATATTGGACATCATGTAATTTAATGATCGACTACATGTGTCCATCAGGAGGATGTTGATGAGAACAAGCCTTCCGGCGGTAGCCCTCATGGCTGTCATGGTGATCTTCCCAACGTTGGGCATTTCCGAAAAGATGCCCCGGAAGGATCACGATTTCATCCCGCAGTTCCACAACGTGATTTTTCTCTTCGATGTTTCGGACTCCATGATGGCCGGTCATCCCAAGAATTTCGATCACAGCCGGTATTTCGTGGCGACGAGGGCGTTTGCGCTTTTCAACAAGTTGATGCCCCATGTTCCAAGGTGGCAATACGATCTCAATACTGCTCTGATAACATTTGGGGACTGCAGCGCGCCGAGCCTACTGAGTCCTCTCAGTCCTTGGACCAGAGACAAATACGTCCCCTTCTATAATTGTCTCCGCAAGGAGGGCTTTTACCCTTACCGGACCGCAACGCTTCAGGATGCCCTGCAACTGGCCGGTCAATTGATCGGCACTGTGGTCGGTCGTACCGCGATTGTGGTCTTTACGGATGGGGGAAGTTCAGGGGAATGTCCCCAGAAGACCGTAACCGCACTCAAGGACCAATACGGCAACAAGGTGGAGGTATTCGGGGTCTGGTTTGGAGCCGAGGAGGTCGGTTGGCGAAACTTGTACGAGGTGTGCAATCTGTCCGGCGGGTATGCGCGTGCATGGGAGGATGTCCGTACCAAGGTGCAAATGAAGGAATTTGCCTGGGACATCACGGTCAGAGAGATCATGTTCCCCTACCCCGAGATCTTCTTCAAGGCCGAAAGTTCGGATCTTCTTCCGTCGGAGGCGATCAAGTTGGAGGCGGTGGCCAATTTCCTCCGTGCCATACCCCAGTACGTCCTGCAGATAGACGGCCATACGTCATTCATGGGCACGACGGCAGGCAATTACAAATTGGCTGAAGCCCGTGCGAGGAATGTGAAGAACGCTCTGGTGACCATGTACAAGGTTCACCCGCAACGAATTGCCGTTCGCTCGTTTGGCGAGGAACTCCCACGCTACGACAATGAGCATCCGGACCTGAGGTACAAGAACAACCAGGCATATCTCTACTTGAAGCTGCCGCTCCGGAATTATCCGTATGATGAGAAGCGCCTCCATACGTTCGGCATCAATGCGGTGGGCGATCTGTACATCAATCAGGAGCGTGACGCGGACACGGAATGGGCGTGGCCGGACAAACCCGTCTCCGAGGTGACCCTCCCCCTGAAACCCGGCCGCTGAGCATTCCACAGACTATCCGAAGCAAACAACCGGAGAGCCCTTTATCGAGGTAGGGCTCTCCTATCAGCCCGCGTCTATTGAATTCGCTCGGTTCCTCCGAAGCGCACGGCCAAGACCGTCAAGTCATCGAACTGCTCGGTTCCTCCGCAGAACCGCGCAACATCCTCTTTTACACTTTTCACGACTGATTCGACGTCACGAGAATCGAGCGAATTCAATAGATGCACGAGTCGTTCATCCGAGTATGGCTCCTGCTTTTCGTTGAGTGCGTCGGTCAAACCGTCCGTGTACGCAAAGAGAATTGCATTTGATTCAAGGACCGTTGTTTCGGTGCGATAGGTCGGGGAGTCGACAAGACCCGCCGCGGGGCCGGGTGGAATGGGGAGCGGCATGACGTCCTTTGCCGGCCCGAGGACCAGCGGTGCGTCATGACCCGCGTTCGAGTACCTGAGTTCACCGGTGCGAAGGTCGAGGATGGCGCAGAAGATAGTCACGAAGGTGCATGTGTCGTTTTCCAGACACAACTGACGATTCACCAGAGACAAGATCTGGTCGGGACTCGCGCCTTGTCCCGCGGCCACGCGAATGAGAAAGGTCGTCACCGCCATGAACAGGGAAGCCGGGACCCCCTTGTCTGCCACATCGCCGACGGCGAGGCAGAGATGGTCTTCATCAATGAGGAAGAACTGGTAGAAATCGCCTCCTACCATCTTGGCGGGTTCCATGACCGCGTAGATATCGAAATCATTCCTTTCCGGGAAGGCAGGGAACCTGGAAGGCAACATGCTTCTCTGGATTTGAGCGGAGATTTCCAGTTCGCTTTCCATCCGTTGTTTGGCTCCCGTCATCTCCATGAGATCGCGGATGTACTTTTTCAGGCTTATGGTCATGCTCTGGAACGCTCGGGCCAGGTTGCCGACTTCGTCGTGACTGCGGATATCGGTCAGATCCACATCGAGATCCCCGTGAGCGACCCTTGCGGTCACCGCAACCATTCTACGCAGCGGCCCGGTGATGGATGCGGCGAGAACGAGGGTCAGGGCGAGCAGACCAATAACGATAAGCGTGGCAATACCGACTTGTTTCTTGTACAGACCGGTCAACGGCGCCAGTATTTCATCCCGGGGGACAACGATGCCCAGCGACCAGCCGGTGGAGGGAATTCGTGCAAATGCCAAGAAAGACTCTCGGTCGGACAATAAGGTACCGATATCTGCAAATCCCGACGCTTCATCGAGCATACGCCGTCCCACATCCTCAATACGCGGCTTGCCCATCCTTTGAGCCAACGTGAATATCGAAGTGTCGTCAATCGATCCCTTGGGATGAACGAGGAAAGTTCCCCGACCGGATACGAGGAAACAGTAGCCGGTATTGAAAACGCTGAACGATGCGAGATGCCTGGTCAACCACTGCACGGATACATCGGCCGTAAGAACTCCCGAGAATTTCCCGGGTGACCCGTCCCGGCTCTTGGCAAAGAGCGGATACGAGTACGTCGTCATCATCACGTCGCCGCCGCCTTCATCATAATAGGGTTCACTCCAGTAGGGCCGCTTCAGTTTCTTTGGTTCCCGGTAGAACTCTTTGTCAAAATAGTTGTAATTGTCGTTTCCCAGTTGGACGTACTCAACAGATTCATCACGCTTGTGGAAATAGGGACAAAAGGCTCTCGAATCGGTTTCAAAAGCGTACGGTTCAAAGCACGCGCCTGATCCGAAAATGTGTTTGTTTCTTTCAACGAGGGTTCTCAGCAAGTTCAACAGGGCGGCCTTATCGGAACCGGATCTTTCGACGAAAGGCGCACACGTGTGTGCGATATCGGCTATTGCCGACAGTTCGCCTTCGACTTGAGACGCGAGGTCCTCGGCACGATCCCGGGTCTGATCCTCTGCGCTACTCAGAATGATTCCACGAGAAAACAGGTAGCTGTGGGCCAGTAGGAGACCCGAGACCAGTCCCGTTGCCAGGACAAGAAGCATCACTTTCCCCGTCAGCCCGCGAAAAAGGGTCATCCTCATGAGTTCCCCGAGAGTTCATCGGTGCTCGGGAAAAGCCCGGCACCGTCCCCGCAGTCTTTTCCGTTGGGTATTGCATTGTTCCCGGATTGCAACCGCCGAATTGAGAATGTACAGGGCTCTGGAAACGTGCTCTTCAGGTTGACGCAGCTGCCGTACGGCCCCCGCGGGGTTTCTTCACCCGGCGGCAAGAGCCTCGTCCACGGTATTGTAGACCGGCAGTACGAGCGAGAATCCCGAGACATCAAATACTTTCCTTACCATGCCCCGTAGAGCGCAACAGCAGAGAGAACCGCCGTTGGCCTTTGCCTTCTTCCCGATCACCAGAACCGTCCTCAGTCCCGCGCTGCTTATGTATTCCAGTTCACTCAGATCGAGGATCATTCGGGTTTCCCCTTCGTCCAGCCACTGAGTCAACTTCTGTTCGACGGTGGGCGCGGAGAGGGTGTCCACTCTTCCTTGCACTGCAATCACGGCTGCGTCGCCTGTCCTTGTCAACGTTATGTTCACCGTTACATCCTCAGAACGGATATGAGCCCTCTGTGTGTACTCAGAGCCGGACTTGACGCATACTAGCAGGCTGCCTTCAGCCCGTCAACCGAAGGTGCCGGCCGGCAATTGTTCGCTCCAAGGCAGTCACTGCCGGTTACCGGCGGCCGCTCCGTTCCCAGTCCTGTTGCACAAGATCCTTGATCTGTCGGGCCCTGTCCGAATGGAGCCGGATCTCGTCGAAGTCGGGGTTGCATTCCACCTTCTGCATGAGCAGACCATCGTCCCCGAACCATTGAATGAGCGGACCTCCCAGAAAGTAGCCGCGAGAACGGAGCGTTTCGACCGCGCGTCCCACCGACACCTGATTCAGCGGTAACGACACCTGAAAGACAACCGTGTTTGCGTCTCGTGCTTGGTCTTCCAGTTCCCGGCTCTTGGCGTCGAAATCACTCCCCACTTCGTGGAAGATCATTCGGGCCAGATTTGCGAAATCGAAGATCTGAAAGGCGGTCTTGGACGGCGTACCTGCCGGCAAGGGTTCGTCTGCAATACCGAATTCCCTCTTGTCATCGAGATCGGAGTAAATGAAACGGAGTTGCTCGCGGTAGACAGCGGGCAGGAATACCCTGTGAGGTCTACTCTTGTATGTGCGAAATTGCAGCAGCGCGGCGACGCGGCCAGTCACTCCCGGCTCCTTGGTGTAAATTTGAGCCGGCATGAGAGCAACCTCAAGGGTCACGTCCGCGAAACCGTTCCGAGCAACCATCTTTTGGGTATGCACGTGGTTACACACCGCCTCACCGAACATCATTCCGATGCCGAGGGCAGGGATCGCCACATCGGCAAGATAGTCTCCGATGCGATTGAACACTCCCGAGCCACGGAACTCCTTGAGGGTGAGTCCCACCCCCCACTCGTACAAATCCGGGTTGGGTGCGGACCGATATACATTGGTAACGCCGATGACCCGACCGTCATCGCGTCGCGCTACCGCGCAGCGGTAGGTACCTTCCCGGTTCGCCTCGATCAAGGCATCGGGATCGTAGAAGATTCTGATGGGGTATTCGTCTCCGTATACGTCTCGAAAGAGCTCCACAATACCGACTGCGTCTTCCGGCTCGAACAGTCCGATATGGTAATCGCAACCGCTTGCGCCGGATGCCAAGCTCAAGTCATTCGTCATTGTCATCTTCTCCTTTTTGACTTCATGAGAAGCACCGCGCACATGAAAGCAACGACCATGATTCCACCCGACGCGAAGAAGAGGTCCTCATATCCGCCGTACATAAGTATCACTCCGCCGACTACGGGTCCGAGAAAATAACCGCCCTGGAACATCTCCATGGAAAGGTTGGTGTTCATCGCTCTCAACTTGGGCTCGGAAATATCGAAGACAAGCCCGCTCAGCATGGGCATGGTGACTCCCCACCCCAGACCGAACACAATTCCCATGGCATAGAAGGCCGCCTCACCGGAGACGAACGTCATAACAAAATACGAGACTGCAAGCCAGAGCGACGCGCCGGTCAGGAAACGCGACTTGTCGTAACGGTCAAGCATGGGCCCGGCCACCAACCTTACTCCGATTTCGCTGAGTGTGGAAAGAGTAAAGAACCACCCCGGGTTACCTATATTGATTGTTTCTCCATATCCTTTCAAATAGTAGAAGATCACCGTAAAGGACGTCCAAACCAAGAGGGAGGCCGACATGAGGAGTATGATCCTTGCGTCGAGCATATTGCGAGTGAAATCCGCCCATTGAATACGAGAGTCTTCTCGTGCAACGGGTTTCCCGGCGTTGCGACCGACGAGAAACATGATGGGGAATACCAATATCATCGCTGCCGCGAACAGATCCAGCACCCGTGAAAACCCGCCGACAAGCGTTTCCAACGGATTGAGCAAGGGCGGAATCACTGCATACGGCAAGAGTGTCAGGACCGAGAGAAGGCCGAATGCCTGAGCGCTCTTTTTCGGTGGAATGTGTGAGACAAGGGCGCTTAAGACGGCTGTCGCGAGAATCACATACGTCAGTCCGTGGGCAATGCGGACAAGCGACATCCTCAACGGGCTCGTGCCCACATCGTAGAGAAGCAAGGACACTATGATTCCACAGGTACTCGCGACTATCCAGAATCGTGAATTGCCCTCATAGAGAAATGGACTGATGATCGGCCGGACCACGAGCACGGTGAGTGAGAACACGCCGATGACGAACCCGGACCATTCCTTGCCGAAGTTCAGGGTTCCCAAGTAGAGTTCGAACTGAAAGAACACGGCCAGGTTGCAGAATGTCAGGAACATGACCGCGCTCAATGCCAGGAATTGCGGGGAGAGTATGCGATCGGCCTGTTTCATGGGGTACTTGGTCGATGCAGTATCAGTCTGAGGAGGAGATTGCCGGTTGCAATTCGTCTGTACTCGGCTCCGGCTCGCACATCGTCGATCGGCGTCACACTTTCTCGAACGAGGTTCGCCGCCTCTTCAAGGGTTTCAGGCTTCAAAGGATTTCCTCTGATGAGGTCTTCCGCTTCGGTGCAGGCGACCACGGTGGGCCCGACGCTTCCCCAGGCCAGGCGGATATCCTCCACAACACCCTGCGG
>JAVHLK010000060.1 GCA_031082285.1 Desulfomonilaceae bacterium | reverse complement strand
ATCATCAGGGCCGTCCTCTCAGCCGAGAGTCTCGGGGATTTCAAGGCCTTTGCGGCTCTCCCTCCACGGTGATCCGCGGGCGTTTTCATACGAACTTGCCGGGATTGAGTATGCCTTTGGGGTCGAAATAGTCCTTGATTCCCTGCATGACTCTGAGCGCCACGGGATCCATTTCGAGTTTAAGAAAAGGGGCTTTTGCGATGCCGATCCCATGTTCCCCGGAGAGGGTACCGCCCAAGGCAAGCGCTTCCGGTACCAGGTCTTCGCACACCATCCGAACTCTCTTGAACTCATCCTCGTCCCGTCGATCGAAGACCATGCAGGGGTGCAGATTTCCGTCACCTGCGTGAGCCAGTACCCCGACCTGAATGCGATGTCGCTCGCATATTTCCACAACCTTCCGAATCATGGCCGTGAGGTTTGACACGGGGACGGTGACGTCTTCCGTGATGGTGTTCGGTCTCAGACGCATCAACGCCGGCCCGGCATATCTTCTGGCGGTCCACAGGCGCTCGGCATCCGGCGGGTCTTCCGCGGTGATGATGTTGACGGCCCCGGTGTCGCGCAGAATCCGTTCTATGTGACCGACTTCGCCGGCGAGTGTCGTGGGATTGCCGTCGACCTGAATGAGGAGTATCCCATCCATGTCCACGGGGAGCCCGAGGCCGAACGATTTCTCCACGGCGCGTATGGCGAAACGGTTCATCAGTTCCAAGGCCGCGGGAACAATACCGGACGCCATGATCGCGGACACGGCATCCGAGCAATCCTCCAGGTTTGCGAAGTCCGCACGTATGGTGCGCTCGGCTTGCGGCTTGGGAATGAGCCTGACCGTAATCTGGGTGAAGATTCCCAGGGTCCCCTCCGAACCGCAGAACAAGCCGTTGAGATTGTAACCCGTAACGTTCTTGATGGTTCGACCGCCGGTTTGGAGAATCGCGCCGTCCGCCAGCACCACGGTGAGTCCAAGAAGGTAGTCTTTTGTGACGCCGTACTTGAGTGTTCTGGGACCTCCCGCGTTGGTTCCCACGGTTCCCCCCATGGTGGCCACCGCCCATGACGCCGGGTCCGGGGGATACATCATGCCCGCCTTGCCCGCTGCCTGCTGAAGGTCCATGTTGACTACGCCCGGCTGAACCGTTGCCGTGAGATTTTGAGAGTCAATGGACAGGATCTTGTCCATCCGCGTCAGGCACATGGCAATACCTCCGCGTACGGGAACGCTCTCGCCGGCCAGGTTGGTACCCGACCCTCGGGCGGTGACGGGAATGGTTTCACGATACGCGGTCTTCATGACGGCCGAGACCTCGTCCGTGCTCACGGGAAAGAGGACAATGTCGGGTCGGCACTCTTCCGTATAGGCGTCATACGAGTAAGCCGCGAGATCCTCTGGAGCGTACGAGGCTCTCCCGGGACCGACAAGCCCTTCCAACTCCTTTATGATTTCATATCTCATCGAACGCTCCGATCGCGCACTGCGAAACAGGTTTCCGGAACACGGGTAAAGCAAGCCACACGGCAGTACTCCCCAGCGGACGTGCGGTGACGAATTGACGAAGACTGTCCTTTGCTCGGCAGGGCCGGCCACCGTGCCCGTCTGTTCTCTTCGGACGCTGCGGACGCGGGGACGTTACCGAACGTTTCCAAGAATATGTCGCGTTATTTATGCCACAGTGTGCCGGCCGCGGGAAGTGGAAACGGCAACGAGTCCCCGGCGAGGGAAGCTCTCACCGGATGCGTAACGTCTTTACATACATGGCATTTCGTATAAACTGGTACAAGAGGGTGGACGGGAGTCCGTCTTCATTGGGGAGCGACTACGTAGTGCACTAACGAGGGTGATGTGTAATGGAGCAACCGAATGTCCTTTCAGAGCGCTATGCCGACCTGCGGCCACAGGCGGAAGAGCGATTGCGCAGGCAATCGCTGCAAGTGCCGGACATAGGCAGCCTGGCCCCGGACGACATCGAGGGGGTGATCCACGAACTGCTCGTCCAAATCATGGAACGGGACCTTCACATTGAATCCATGACCGAGGTCGGCCAAGACGACAAACAATCGGGGCTCAAGTGTTCCGGGATCTGCGAGTACGCTCCCGCGGCTTACTTCGCGGTCGATTCCGAGGGGTTGATTCGAGATGCCAACACCGAGGGCGCACTGCTCATGAGAGCGCCGAGAGAGTCGTTACTTGATCGACCAATTGCCCGTTTTGTGCACAAGGACGACGTGGAAGTCTATCTCTCACACCTGGAAAAAGTGTTCCAAAGCGGATCGAAACAGGTCTGCGAGGTCAGATTGGTCAGATCCGACGGCGACGTATTTCATGCTCGAATGCGTTCAGCGGTTGCCGGGGAACTTGAGGACCGCGCCGCGGTCTCCGCGTTCATTGTCACCGATATTACGTCTCACAAAGAGTCTGAACAGGCGCTTCGGGAAAGCCAGGAGCGGTACCGGGAACTGGTGAATCTGTCTCCCGACGGCATTGGCGTGTATGACGGAAGAGGAGACATCGTGTTTGTCAACGACACGCTTGCCAAGATTTTGGGTTACTCCCCTTCCGACCTCATTGGTGTCTCCATCGTTGATCTAGTGTACCAAGACAGTAAAGAAGTGGAGATTCGCCGAATCCGGAAGATGTTGGAAAAGAAAGACGTACAACCATTCATGGAGACGCTTTGGGTCAAGGCCGACGGGACGCCCATAGACGTCGAGGTTGCGTCGGTCTCCGTCTCTTTTCAGGGAGAACCTGCCGTTCAAATGGTGGTTCGAGACATTACCGAGCGAAGACAAGCACAGGAAGACTTGCGCAAGAGTGAGCTCCGGTTTCGCCACGTGTATGAAAGCGTGCCGGTGATGATGCATTCGATAGACATAGAGGGAAAAATCGTTTCGGTGAACAGAAAATGGCTGGAAATCACCGGGTACCGCAGGCAGGAAGTCGTGGGGCGAAACGTGGAATCCGTCATGACGCCCGAGTCCCGGGTGAACCTACGATCGATACTCCCCAAGTTCTGGCGCAAAGGAACCGTGTCCGCGGTTCCGTACCAGTACACAAAGAAAGACGGCACATTGATTGACGTGCTGCTGGACTCGGTCGTCATGGACGATCCGGAATGGGGAAGGGTGAGCCTTTCGGCAATCCGTGACGTTACCGCGCAAAAGCGCGCAGAGCGGGCGCTGCGGGAAAGTGAAGCCAGGTACCGGGCGCTGTTCGAGAACATGAGAGAAGGGGTGGCCATATTCACACCGCTGCGAAACGGTGAGGACTTTGTGTTTCTGGATTACAACAGGTCCGCGGAAAGAATAGACGGTACCAAGAGGGAAGACGTGATCGGCAAGAGCGTGACAACCGTCTTCCCCGGAGTCAAGGAGTTCGGACTGTTCGACCTGTTCCGGCGAGTCCTGCGTACGGGAAAGCCCGAATCCCCCGGTGTGCGCAAGTATGTGGACGACAAGCTGGAAGGATGGCGGGATAGTTTTGTGTACAAACTCCCGTCCGGTGAAATCGTCTCGGTGTTCAGCGACGAGACCGAAAGGAAAATGGCCGAAGAGGAGCTTCGACGGAGAACCCGCGATCTCAGCGAGCGAATAAAGGAATTGAATTGCCTGTACGGCATCTCAAAACTCGTCGAGAGTGAGGCTGCTTCCCCGGAGGATATGGTGGCAAGCATACTCGATCTCGTTCCCGAAGCATCCCATGACCCAGGCGCCACGTGTGCCCGCATTGTCCTCGAAGACCGTGAGTTCAAGACGGACAACTTCAAGGAAACTCGGTGGAAACTGTCGAGTCCGGTCACGGTCCAGGGCGAACCAATAGGGACTCTGGACGTGTGTTCTCTGAAATCCGATAGGGAATCGGGAAAACAACCCTTCTTGGATGAGGAACGCAAGCTCATCGAGGCCGTGGCGGAGCGAATCGGAAGAATCGTTGAACGCAATCGCGCGGAGAAGGCGCTTCGCTTCAGCGAGGAACGATTTCGGGCAATCTTTGAGAGTGCCGAGGAGTACATATTCATAAAGGACAGAGATCTCAAGCACGTGCTGGTCAACCCGGCCATGGAAAGACTTCTTGGACGGAAGGCCGCTGATGTGGTAGGGCTTCGCTCCGAAAACCTTTTCGGTCGGGAAGCGGGAATTCACATGGAAGAAGTCGATCGCCGGGTGCTCGACGGCGAGTCGGTTGAAGAGGAACGTACGATTCCGGTGCATGGGGTCCCGCTGACTCTGCACTTCACAACGGTCCCTTTGAAAGACAGGGGAGGCCGTGTCATGGGAATCTGCACGATGGCGCGCGAGATTACGGAACGCAAGAGAATAGCCCAGGAATTTCAGACACATAGGGAGGATTATCAGTCAGCGAGTATGCAGAATGCGCTCAACAAGGCTCGCGTGGCTGCGCAAACCCACAGTATTGTGCTGCTCCAGGGGGAAAGCGGCAGCGGCAAGGACTTCCTCGCCCGTTGGATCCATGATCACTCGCCGCGCGCCGGCGGGCCGTTTTTCACGCTCAACTGCGCTGCCGTTGCACGGAGTCTGGCCGAGTCCGAGCTGTTCGGACATGAGAGGGGATCTTTTACGGGGGCTGTCGCGAGAAAGAAGGGCATCCTGGAACTGGCGGAGGGAGGGACTCTCCTGCTGAACGAGATAGGAGAACTGGATCTGGCGCTCCAGGCGAAACTCTTGGCATTCTTGGACACCAGGTCATTCTTGCGGGTAGGGGGGCAGGCGCATATTCACGTGAATGCCAGGTTGATCGCGGCCACCCACAGGAACCTCGACGTTGAATGCGCGGAGGGTCGTTTTCTTCGCCCCCTTCTCTATCGATTAAGCGTTTTTCCTATTGAAGTTCCGTCGTTGCGGGAAAGGAAGGACGACATTCCCGTCCTCGCGGAAGAGATAATTCAGAATTTGGCAAGCGAAATGCAGTTGAGCCGAGTTCCGGTGATGGACCCCGAACACGTCCGGATACTGGGGCAGTATCATTGGCCGGGAAACGTCAGGGAACTCAGGAATGTCTTGGAACGTTCATTAATGCTCTGGCGTGGCGGAAGATTCAAACTGACGCTCCCGGTCAAAACCTCCGATGAGCGAGATTGGTCTTATACGGTCCAGTATGTTGAGGGGCAGACGCTTCGCGAAGTGACCGATGAGGTGACCAGATCGCTCTGCTCCGAGATACTCCATCGGTGCCGCGGCAACAAGAAGGAGACCGCTCGGCTCCTCGGCATATCACGCGATGCGTTGTATCGGTACATGCGTCGCATGGACATTTTGTCCGGATAGCAGACACGATTCCGGGTGAGTGCCCTAGAAGAAGACTTATAAAAACCGCATAAGTGCCCATAATTGCTTACTGTAGATAATTCTGTCGTGAAGTCGGACAAATCGCGCTGCCCATCGCGCGTCCCGCCTTCGTACGCACACTCCGTATGATATCCATAACTACCCAACTTTCCTACACTTACTCTCTTTTTTGTGCCGACCCTCGTCTTGGCCTGAACCGTGCATATTCATTCCCAACGTCCTCCGGTAAGAGGGGGTTGCAATGACAGCACGCAATTGGTTTGAGCGAGGTGTGGACGATCTCCCGAGACTTGATCCCGGGTTACTCGAACAATCATGACGAACGGTTGTATTGGCGTCTGTTGACGGCACCGGGTCGCGGAGGAGTTGCCAGGGGAGAATGTTATGCAGTTAGAGAAGTCGATCGACGATTTGATCGAGGCGGGATGGATGGTAATCCACAGTGATTTCGATGAGGCGGCTTTTCAGAATTGGAGGAGCAAGGCTGCCGTATGTCTTGATTCCTTGCTTGGCTCCGAACACACCTATACCCAGTATTTCAGGAATCATGTTCGGCATTCGGCAACGTCGAGCATTCTTACCGGAGTGGGCATCCTGACGGCCGCGGGGATGGACGCGTTGAAGCCGAATTGATTACCTGAGACCACATACCGAGTATCACGGCACGACCGGCATTGGAGGATGGTCCCTCCCGGGGCGGTGTGACCGGAGGGGGAGGTGGTGCGGCGATGAGCCGGTGGAGTGAAGACGAATGTCTCAATCCCTCAATGATTCCGAGGAAATGTCTCTGCGTACGTATGCTCCGGTGGTATCGTCACGGGCGAGGGCATGCTCTGACGGGTTCGATCGCCGGCTTCACCGCAGACTGTCCATGATACGGCACAAAGTGGCCGTAATGAGCGGAAAAGGCGGCGTGGGGAAGTCCACGGTGGTTGTGGATCTCGCCGTAGCGCTGGCCTTGCGGGGAAAAAAAGTAGGCGTGCTCGACGGGGATATTCACGGTCCCAACGTGCCCTTCCTGTTCGGACTTCAGGGGCAAAGGCCCACATCCGGGCCTGACGGGCTGATGCCGCTGACGGCCCACCAGAACATCAAAGTCATGTCGATAGCCTTCCTCCTGGACGGCAGGGATACGCCGGTCGCGTGGAGGGGGCCCCTCAAACACTCTCTGTTCGAACAATTTTTCGCCGATGTGGACTGGGGGGAACTCGACTACCTCCTGATCGATCTGCCTCCGGGAACCGGTGATGAGCCTCTGAGTGTTGCCCAGCTATTGGGCAAGCCGTTGTGGACGGTCATCGTGACCACGCCGCAGGACGTGGCCGTCTTGGATTCGAGAAAGGCTGCGGTTTTCGGAAAATCCGTCGACATGGGGGTACTGGGGATCGTTGAGAATATGAGCGGCTTCTCTTGTCCCCACTGCGGGGCTCACATGGACGTCTTCAAGGCCGGCGGAGGCAAGAAGGCATCCAGTGAACTTGGAGTCCCATTTCTCGGCCGCATTCCTTTCGATCCTATTGTGGTCAGAGTGGGGGATCAGGGAATTCCCATCGTCCTGAAGCACCCTCATTCCAAAGTATCCAAGGCTTTCAGTAAGGTGGCGGTGCGGGTAGATGAGGCAATAGCCGATCTTACGGAAGTAGGCTTGCCGGAACGGTTGCCGTGAGGCGACAAGAAACGAGGAGGTGAAGCGAGCACACACCGGAGGCTGAGTGGAGTGCAGAACCTCGCAGATCAACTCGGCAGGAAGGAGAAGACAATGTTTCTACCAAAGATTGACGTCTTCAAGGACTTGAGGCAGGAAGCGATAAATGAGATATCCGAAATCGCCATTGAAGAGTCATACCAGAAGGATGCAGTACTCTTCTCTGCCGGAGATCCCGCAGAGCACTTCTACATTCTCGTGGAGGGCAATGTGGAGCTTGCGGTAGGAGACGCGGCGTCATCCCGCTACGCGGTGAACCGAATCGGCGAGTCCTTCGGCTGGTCGAGCGTGGTGGGCCGAAGCGGTTATGCCGCACGTGCCCAATGTGTCGCACCAAGCAGAATACTCAAGATCAGGAGTTCGGATCTGGAAAAGGTGTTCGACGCACACGCGCGAAGCGGGCGGGTATTCTACCGCCGTCTTGCCGAAGCGCTCGGGCAAAGATGGGTCGATCTCCATCGCACGTTCATGTCCGAGCTTTCCGAGGTCCGGCCGACTTCGTACGGATCTCGCCAGACGTCCGGAACAGGCGAAGATTAGCGGTCGTTCTCCGGTACGCGTTGCACCACGGCGTAGAGACGGCGGCAAGTTCATTTCACTCACGCATGTTCATGGAGTACCCTCTTCGAATGAGGTCAAAAAATGAAACCGGCGGGGAGGATGCGTGTCACCCTCGCCCTCCGGTTTGCCGGTTGCAAGGCCCCTCCCTCCCCCGAGGTTGAGGCCGGGTCCTTCCCTACCATCTGAAGGTACCCGAGTCAAGCTACTTCTGTAAGATTTCTGTAGAAAATCGCGGATTAAATCATCAGTGACGCGAAAGAAATTGATCTATGGGGAAAATCAGGCCGCGTATATGGCGCGATCGCTTCGCGACGCGTCCCCGGTTCGCACGGGGAACACGGGCCCTGGAGAACCCGCGTCATATTCCACGGCTCCTTGGATATTGAGGACGCCCCGACATTTGTCGGTGCGATCCCGACTAAGGGCAGGGCACGGCAATGCCGGCCTTTGATGAAGCGGTGTGATCGCTTTCCCGCGTTCTGCGCGGGACGGCGCTCCTCGCAATGACCGAACCGAGCCCCCCGTGGACCGTTGGGGACTGCGTTGGGATCACCGGTCGAGCGCGTACAGCGCGGCGCCCAATGCTCCGGTCACTTGAGGATGAGGTGGTATCCGAATGGGGCAACGGGTGTGCTCTTTGATGATTTCAGCCAGGAACGGATTATGTTCGATGACGCCCCCGGTGAGCACGACCGTGTCCGTCAAGGTGTCCATTTCCAACACTCGCTTCACCACCGAGTGGAACAGGCCTCGAACGATTCTTTCTACGGGGTGTCCCTGTTTGATTTTTTCCAGAACTTCCGTTGCGGAGAATACGGTGCAATAGCTCCCCAAGGTCACTTCACCGTCGGCCTCACGGGCCAGTCGATTCAATTGTTCAAGCGGCAGGCGTAACCGAAGAGCCATCTCCTCAAGAAACGCTCCGGTGCCGGCCGCGCATTTCCTGTTCATCTTGAAGCTGACACGCCGACCGTTCTCATCGAGTTTGATGATCTTGTTGTCCTGTCCGCCGATATCGATCACCGTAATGGGGCCGGGAAAGAAGTGGAGGCACCCTCGACCGTGGCATGATATCTCGGTGACGCTTCCCGTGGCGAATGAGACGCTGTTTCTGCCGTACCCCGTGGCAGTGATCGACGTCACATCCTCCGGGACGATCTCCGCTCTGTTCAGGCATTCGGACCATGCCTTGTCCGACGCACCCTGAAAATCGGTTGCGGAATAGAGAACGGAATATCCACGGATGTTCCGCTCACCATCTATGACGACTGCTTTTGTGGTCACGGAGCCCACATCGACTCCGCCGGCATATCTGTGACTCATCGGTTCCTTCAGCGATCACGAAAGCCCTTTGCCATTGGTCTCATCGAGCTGCTCGATGAATGCCTCGATGTTGGTCCTGGTTTGCTCCTCGGAGTAACAACGAAGGTCGTTGAGGTCGCCGTTGATCACCAGTGTGGGAATGTTGAGCCGCCTGGCCATTCTCTGGGGCATTCCGTAACGACTGTTGGAATTGTTGGGGCAGGTCCTGGCATCGTGAAAGATCACGCCGTCCACGGAGAAACTCCGTATCCATTCGTCCATATACGCTTCTTTGTATGACTCGTCCCTGACGATAAAGAGTTCCGTGTACGCGCGTGCCATGGACTCAAACGGTTGCTCGGGATCGAACGCATCGAAGATCCAGCTGTTGCAGTACGTTGAAGCGACCACATTGGTGTTGAGGGACATAAATTGCCGGCTGAGATCTCGCAGTTTGCCCCAGATGGGCATGCCGTCCCAGTAGATACGATGGCGCTCGTTGTCCACCGCGGCAACTTTGCTCGCGATGCGTTCCTTCAGCTCCTCGAGAAGGAGCTTGTAGTATTCGACGGCTTGAGGCAGGCCGCGAAGCACGACTGCGGGCGCCATGTGTACTGTAGCGTCAAAAAAAGTCAGCGGTGCCGGCACCGTGGCTCCGCATTCCAACACCTCTCTCCACAGCAGCGTGCATTCCTTTGAAAGCCTGACCGTCTCGCGCAGCCTCTCCATATCGAACCGATTGCCTGACACTTTCTCCAGCACGGGTATCATGTCCTTCATCTGGGCCACGAGATCGGTCACGTGGTAGTCTTCGACGGCTTGAATGTTTCGGTGAGTATGGATGCCCACCAGAGGCACGTTCCACTCGCGGGCGTAGAACGCGAACCAATCCTGCACGTCTCGACATTGATTGGTGTTGTACACGAGAACGTCGGCCATGGGTACCGATTCAAGGCCGTATGACCTAGTGAGAGGCGTCTCTCCTTTGAGGTAAGATCCAACGTCCGCGGTCAAGTACGAGCAGATATCCGGGGAGTATCCGACCGAATTGGCCAGGGGGATGAAATCCGTGGCCATGCGAGTGGCGCCCAAGAGGGCTCCGTGGTTCTCAGGGTAATAGACCAGGAACCCCATGGCGTGCAGGAGCTCTGCAGGCCCCACGGACGTGCACCATGCCACTTTGGGACTTCCGTTCTTCTTTGCCTTGTCCAGAGCGAGGAAGTGATCCGCCATAAGCCTCTTCATTTCCGAAACGGCGGCGATACCCTTCCGGCCGGTTTTGTTGTCTTCCGACATAAGCGTCTCCGCGAAAAGAACTTGCAGTGTGACTCACACCCAAAGAATAGTAGATATGCGGGCTACAGTCAAGCCGCGGGTCAGGAGGTCGGATGCCGTTCAGCCACGAGAGACCCATGGATGAGAGCACGGCGGCCGACGGTTTTGCTTCGTCTTTTCACTCCCTCGCAATGGCTCGATGGACTTTGTCGTTGAAAAGCGAGCGAAGCAATCTCGCCGGTCCGGCATCAGCGACCGCATTCATGAGTCCGACCGCTCGGTCTTTGTTGCCAAGAACGTTCACGGGTTGCAGGAGCCGACGGTCACCAGGTCATGCCTACGGTCCATGTCGCCGCCATCCTTTCCGGTAGTAATCGACCAGCACCTGGTCGTCCAGCCGGTTGGCCCTGATCTCGGTCCGGGGCAAGCTGTCCTCGGGAAATTCAAACAGGGTGGGCATGATTTTCTTACTCAAGAATTTCAGAGGAATGTCAGCAAGGACGAGCGTGCGGGGGTCCAGCTTTCGACGAGAAGCCATGATGAACCCCCAATCGCCGAATGACGGGACGTACGCGTGATAGGGGTACACGTTGAGTCGCCCGTCTCCTTCGGGTCCAAGCGGGGTTTCCGCCCATGTCTTGGCCACGCACCAGAACGCCTCCGGCGCGTAGAAAGGGCTGGTCGCCTGGGTGGCCACGGTGCCGTTCACCGCGAGATGCTTCACGATCAACTTGTTGATGGTGGTTGAGTAGAGTCGAGCCAGGGAGAGGGTGTTTGGATCGGGCAGATCCAGGAAGATGAGATCCCATGACTCGTCGGACCCCTCGAGGAATCTCCCGGCATCGTTGATGTGGACCCTGACTCTCGGGTCCGCAAAGGAGTGCTGGTTGAGCTCTGCAAGCAACGGCCGTTCCCTGAAAAGCCGAACCATCTCCGCGTCCAGATCCACGAGATCGATGGTTTCGATTCCCGGATATTTGAGGAGCTCTCTGGCGGCCATACCGTCGCCGCCTCCCAGGATCAGTGCCCGTTTGGCTCCAATTGTCGCGGAAACCGCGGGATGTACAAGCGCTTCATGGTATCGGTGCTCGTCCACGGATGAGAGCTGAAGATTTCCGTCGATGAAGAGCCTCACGTCGTCGTGCCACCGCGTCACGATGATCCGCTGATACGGTGTCTGACGCACGAGAACAATGTCATCCTGATAGAGCAGGTTCTCGGTAAACTTGGTGAACAGCCCGGCTCCCGCCAAACCTGCCGAGAGGACCACGGTCGATGCGCCTGCCGCCAGGGCGAGCACCCGCTTTCGCCGCAGCATGGGTCGCATGACCCGCAAGGCCAACGCGGCCACCCCGATGTTGATCAGGCCGAACACGAAGGACGTCCTGAGCAACCCGAGGTAGGGAACGAGCAGTAACGGGAAGGCGCACGACGCGAACAGAGCCCCCACGTAGTCGAGCGCCAGAACGTTGGACACCGTAATCTTCAAAGCTTCCCTGCTCTGCAGTATCCGAATCAGGAGGGGTATTTCCATGCCCACAAGGGTCCCGATTACCGTAAGCACCGCGATGAGAATGGGAAGATAGGTCTCCAGGGTGGAGAAACTCAGCAGAAGTATCGCTGCGGACAGGCCTCCGGAGAGTCCTATCCCTATCTGAATGCCGACAAACGCGTCGGGTAAGCGAGTGTTCACGTATCGCGTGAGGTACGACCCCAGGCCCATGGCGGATAGAAATACGCCGATGACAATCGAGAAATGCGTGACGGATGCACCCAGCAGATAACTGGACAGCGATGCGGCAATCAATTCATAGATCAGCCCGCATACCGCGATCACAAATACCGCCGCCAGAAGAAACATGCCTGGAAAATGATCGTTCATCGGCTGTCGTACCGGGCCGGCCATTCACATTCGATTGGTGACGGGAAGTGTCCGTCGCGACCACGGGTGCTCGTTCATCCGCGTATGGCTGCCTGGATGATAATGGCCAGCGCGATGAAGACGGACCCTATGACGATCGCAAGCGCAATATTTTGATCCTGCTCGATTTCCTTGTGGATCGAGAAGGGGGTGACCTTATCCATGATATACAGGGCCAGTGCGAACACACCGAACCCCAGGAATGCGTAGAGGATCGTGGTGAGTATGACGATCGGTCTCAAGTCAAACAGAATCTTGTCCATATTCCTCCTCCGCTTACCGCCGGCCGTTCGCCGCGGTCTTGGATAGTCCGTTCGGCCCTCGGGTTACTTACCCCCGCGATAACCGCCTCCATAGTGACTCCGGCCTCCACCGACAAAATAGAACGCGCGGCCGTGGGTCTGTGCCCTGGGAGAGCCGTCCCTCAAACTGACGGGCTTGTCGAGTGAGGCGGGCAAAAGCCAACCGTGAAACGCAGCTCCATAGGCCGTTATGGTTAGTCCGAGCAGCAGACCGACTGTGAGTATCTTTGCCAACAAGCCTTTCATGCCGTCCTCTCGACCGTGTCAGTCGTCATCTTCGGTCACCGGGGCCCATCGTCGCGCCTCGAAGGTCCACCTGAGAATCCCCCCGCTCACGGCAATGCAAGCCGCAAGCGCCATGGGAATGATGAAGTACCACGAGACGGTGTTGTCTGCGGTGACCGTGAGAGAGATGGGTTCGTCCCGAGCGCCCCCTGCAATACCGGTCCCACCGGCGGCATGGACGAGCAGACGATAGTTTCCCGCCTTTTCCACCTTGAAGTACGCACTGAAGGACCTCGAGCCCTCCGTCCAATAGCCTTCGGAGTCACGTCCGTGATAATACGACGCTTCATCGTAGAATTCCGATATGACCTGCTCGTCGGTATTCACCACGGCATAATCCAGGGCTATCCAGGAGTTGTCGAGAGGCGCACTGCCGCGGACCCGCAATACGGTTCCGTCGTGCGGAACCTCAAAGGGTTGGGTCACGTATTCCTGTTTGTATTGTGCAGAGGTGATGTTCTCATTCAGCACCACCGTGTTCTTTTCCGCAATTATGCTATAGAAGAACAGCAGTACGTTCAGCACCAGAAACACTGCTCCGATGGTTCCCATCCCCCGTACCAGCGGAGAAGCCGTGTATGGTTGGCATGAATAGACCCCGCGAGGATTGGGGAACTTCGCGCCGGCCGGAGCGGCCTTGCGCATCTCGTCTTGATCGACGTACCGTCCCCGAAACAGCTCCACCTCGTTTCCGGTGATCTCCTGATCGACGTAGTCCGGCGGTTTGACTAAATGCGTGTATCGAGTCCTCTCGCCGACGGAAGCCGTCCACGGGAGCGCGCCGTCCACCCATTGCAGCGTGGTCGTGCTGCTTTCGTAAATTTGAAAGACTTCGTCCCCCACTTTGACCTTCATCTTTGCAACGGGAACAGGGGGCACCACGAACCGCTGGTGATACGGACGGCCGATCGTGAAATGGCCTTCTTCCTCCGACAACCACAGGTATCCCAGATCGGGATTGTACAGCGCGTATTCCAACGAGCGATACTCGATACCCTCGTCTCTCTCCACGTAGCACAGTCGCCCCATGACCTCGTAGGCGATTCGCTCGAGCGTAAGGGAAGTCCCCACTGTGAAAGAGAAACGAGGCTTCTGGCCGATATTCTTGCCCACAACCCGGACTTGGGCCTCATCCAACTCGAGTCCCGCGCCGCACGCGGAACACACGACCATTTCCGTGCTTTCGACCCGCGGGCCTTCATACGGCTTTCCACACGACGCGCAGCGAATGGCCTCCGCCGGCTTGGATAACCGCGCATCTCGATCCCTAGGCCCTGCAACAGTGTCATTTGCCGCAAGTATTCGTCCCATGTACGCGGTCGGCGTCCCGGTGTGGGAGTCGTATTCAAGACCGAAGGAGAAACTCCCGTCCACGGCCGCACCGTCTACGTACGGATAAGTCTCGCCTATCTCAACCTCAAACGGGATTTGCCCTTCGCCGCCGATGCAGCGGGCCTCCCCGATTTCCTCCACGACCCCTACCCGGTCGTTGAGTCCGATCTTCATACCGGGTTGCATCTCACTGTGTGGCGGAACCGGGGATGTCAACACGACGGGTTCCTCGATGAACAGTTCCCCCTCATCCTCGGTAAGCCACTTGATCCGGCCGTCCTCAATCTCGATGAACCATTCGTCCCAGGTCCCTTTCCGGTGAGCATAGGACAGACGTCCGAGAACGGTGAACCGCGTTGCCCCGATCTTGCCTGTTGCGCCCACCTTGAAGCGTGTCGAAGGAGGCAAGTCCATGGATTTTCGGCCTGCACGAAGCGCGGACTCCTTGTCCCAGTAGATCGCGGTCCTACAGTAGTCGCAGACCCTCATGAGGATCCCGGGATTGGAGACCTCGTTTGCCGCGCCGCAAGAGGGGCACTGAAATTCACGTTCCATGGTCCTTACCATACATTATGGGGGGGCCGCATTTCAAACGACCGACATTTACTTCGGTTCCAATTCGTCTCCCCTGCGGGTTGCCGCGGCCACCGCATCCATGAGAATTCCTCCAAGGCCCGAACGTTCAAGCACGTGAAGACCGGCAATCGTCGTGCCTCCGGGAGAGGTTATCCTGTCCTTGAGTTCCCCCAGGTGGACGCTCTCGGTCGATGCCATGGTCGCTGCACCGAGAACCGTCTGAACGGTCAGTTTTCGGGCTGTGGCTCTATCCAGCCCGAGAAGGACTCCGGCGTCCGTCATCCCTTCCATGATGGCGAAAATGTACGCAGGCCCGCTTCCGGAAAGGCCCGTCACGACGTTCATCAACTTCTCTTCGACCGGTACCGCGACTCCCACCGCGGAAAAGATGTTCACCGCAGCCCGGAGGTCTTCTTCGTCCGCCGTGCCGGCCTTGCACAGAGCGGTCGCGCTCTGACCCGACATGGCCGCGGCATTGGGCATGGTCCGTACCACGCGAGCCGGCTTTTTCAGCCGCGACAGGATGAACCCGGTCGGCACGCCTGCCGCCAGTGAGATCATCAGGTGATTGTCGGTGATTCTGTCCGCCACCTGCTCGAGCACGGTATCCATCACCTGCGGTTTGACCGCAAGGACCACCACGTCGATCCCCTCGTTGACCGCTCCGGCGATGTCCTTGGCGCCTCGGATGCCGAGTTCGTGTTTGAGGGCGTCCACCTTCCCGAGATCAGTGTCAAAGACGACAATGTTCTCGGCCTTCGCCACATTCGAGTTCACGAGACCTCGTATGAGAGCAGAGCCCATGTTTCCCGCGCCGATGAAGGCTATTTTCTTCACAATCAACTCCCCATGATTATTGTATGACCGCGGTTCTTGTGTCAAAGGCGGAAAGAATGCAATGAATCGGGAAAACCTATGACATTCTGTCCGGAATGTGATATTTCCTGGGAATCATCGCGTCCAACAGGCACACACGAAGCATGAACCGCATTGGTGCCGATACTAACATGAATCAAAACGGTCACCTATGAAATTTTCGGCTTCGGGTGTTACAGGAGGATTGGACCGCGAAGATACGATGACTCAAGGAAAGCCGAAACGAATTAGGGCAATAAGTCGTACGGCTCGGGTGCAGGCGTATGCAGGCCATGCCCGCCGGGCAACGGTCGCGCTGAACGTTCACGCTCCTTACGACGACGAGCGCAAAGCGGTCCGCTTGGAGGCCGAATGGATACGGGAGGAACGGTCATGAACGATATCCTGAAAGTAGATGCTCGAGGGCTTGCGTGCCCTCAGCCGGTGCTCGAGACGAAGAGGGTTCTGGACGAGGGGCAACAGCGATATTTTGCAGTGCTCGTCGACGATTCGACATCCAAAGAGAATGTCTGTCGTTTTGCCAGGAATCAAGGGTGCGAAGTAGAAGTGCAGGACTTGGGAGGCGACGCGTTCGAGATTATGGTGAGCTGTCTGAGCTATCAACCCGTGCCGGAGCGAGTGGAAGAACTGCTGCCGTGCCCCGTACCCCAGGCCGTCGTGCAAGACCGTAACGTGGTCTACATAGGAAAAGACCGCATGGGAACGGGAGACGACGAGCTGGGAGCAACACTCATGCGAGGATTCTTGCGCACGTGGATTGACGTCGATCCGAAGCCTTGGCGCATGATCTTCATAAACTCCGGCGTTCGACTCACCACGGTCGACGAGGAGAGTACCGAGGCCGTGACAATGCTGCAAGACAAGGGTGTTGAGATACTCTCATGCGGGACGTGCCTGCAGCATTTCGGTCTCGAAGACAAACTCAAAGTAGGAAAACCCACCAACATGTACGAGGTCATCGAGACGCTCAACTCGGCCTCCAAGGTGATCTCGCCCGATTGAGAGTAAGCTGGATCCGCCGTCGTGGGAAGAACTGGAACCCCGTCGCGTCCCTGTCCATCATTTCACAGTGGGGCGGGCCTCCGTGCCCGGCCGCAGGGATGTGGATGCGGCCGTGTTGGGTACAACGGATGTAGGGGCGGGTCCCTGTGCCCGCCCTCATTGATGCGGAATGCATCCATGGAGGCTACGCACGGAATGCGTGGCGGGTAGGCACGGGGGCCTACCCCTACAACGTGGTGCCGGAACCACGTACGATGCGTGTGTGGCGAGCCTCCGTGCCCGCCATTGATCGCAGGCATCCCGCGAGGAACGTGGGACTGCGCCACTGAAAAACCAACCTCCACCGCGCTGCAAAGGTTATGTGGGGACGGATACTTGGGACGAGATGCTGCTATATCTCGATCTCCAAACCCTCGAACGCGGCCATGGCCGTCCTGAATTTCCGCTGGGCTTGACGCTCGATGGCTTCCACGGTTCGATCGTCATTGCCGTGATGAAAAAGGATCACGCGCTTGACCTTTGCCGCCTTGGCGGTCGCCACGGCGTTCTCCCAGGTGCTGTGCCCCCAGGACCTCCTTGAGATCCCGTCCTTCTTTCCCACATACTGCGCGGGGGTGTACATGCCGTCAATGATCAGCAAGTCCGCATGCAGGCACAGTTCGACCACTTTCGGATCCGTTTCCTCCGAAAGCTCCGTATCGCTCGCGTACACGACGGCCTTACCCTCACGCTCAACGCGATAGCCCATGCTTCCCCCGGGATGATTCAGCTTCTCCGTCCGAACCACCGCGTCCGCTATGGTGACGACCTCGCCCGGATCGAGATCGTGGAAACTTAATGAAGCACCCATGTCTTCGAGCGTGACCGGGAAATTCGGTTGAGACATTTGATCGGACATGATCTTGTGGATGGTTGAATTCAGACCAGCGGCGCCATACAGGTGAAACTCGTTGCCTGCAATGAATGCCGGTGCGAAGAATGGAAAGCCCTGCACGTGGTCCCAATGGAGATGCGAAAAGAAGATGTGCCCCACGATTTTCGTCTTGCGCTTCGACCGCTGCCGGCGTGCGATCAAGTCCTCACCCAGTTCCCGAATCCCCGAGCCCGCATCGAAGACGATCAGGGTGTTCCCGAAGCGTACCTCGACGCACGCGGTGTTGCCGCCGAATTTGAGCGTAGTCGGCCCGGGTCGCGGGAGGCTTCCGTGGACGCCCCAGAACTTCAACAGCATGGCCTTTTCCATACGGCTCGTCCGCCACCGGAACATCGCGGGTCTTTCGGAAGGGTGGAAGACAATGGTCTGAAACTACACGCATTATTAGCATAATTTCCGCCTTGAAGTCAAGGAAGGTATCCGCATTTGGTTCGCGGACCGGAGAGTCTCCGCAAATTTGTGACAGCGATGAGCCAAGTGACGAGACAATCTCAACATACCTTGGATGGATCCATTTCCCGCACTCTGAGAGTGCGTGGCCACGCGAGCACCGACATCTCGGGAGACAACGCGCGCCCCATGAGGTCGGATGGTCGGGCCTGGAAAGAGAGCCCCGGTCGGAATTTACCGGTCCGTAAACTTGACAGCCCTGGTTTGGTGATTATCTGTCAACTAAACCCATTAGGTTAATACTACGCGCAGTGGAGGTCGTCACCATGCCCAAAACCATAGGAATAGACCTTGGAACAACAAACTCCGTCGTTGCCGTCACGGAGGGGCGTTCCCCGGAAGTAATCGTAAACGAAGAAGGAGCGCGCACCACGCCGTCGGTGGTCGCGATCAACGACAAAGGAGAGCGACTGGTCGGGCAAGTGGCCAAACGCCAGGCCGTGACCAATCCCAGGAACACCATTTCCTCAGTCAAACGGTTCATGGGACGGAGATACGATGAGGTTGAGCAAGAGCGTAAGACGGTTCCGTACAACGTTGTGAGAGGCAACGATGGAGACGTCCGCATAGAGGCCGGCAGCAAGACGTTCAGTCCGCCGGAGATCTCGGCCGCGGTCTTGCAGAAGCTAAAGAAAGCAGCGGAGGAGTACCTCGGCGAAAAGGTCACCGATGCGGTGATCACCGTACCCGCGTACTTCAACGATTCACAGCGCCAGGCGACCAAGGATGCCGGGCGAATTGCCGGACTGAACGTCAAGCGGATCATCAACGAGCCCACCGCGGCCGCTTTGGCTTACGGACTGGACAAGAAGAAGAATGAAGTGATTGCCGTATACGACTTCGGGGGCGGCACGTTCGACATCTCGATTCTCGAGGTCGGTGACGGAGTGGTGGAAGTCAAGGCTACCAACGGCGACACCCACCTTGGCGGGGACGATCTGGACCAGCGGATCATGGATTGGCTCGTCGACGAGTTCAAGAAGGACAAGGGGATTGATCTGAGCAAGGACACGCAGGCTCTTCAGCGACTCAAGGAAGCTGCAGAGAAGGCCAAGTGCGAGCTCTCGTCTACTATGGAGACGGATATCAACCTTCCGTTCATCACCGCGGACGCGTCGGGTCCTCAGCATCTCAGTATGAAGTTGACCCGGGGCAAACTCGAGGCCCTGATCGGCGACCTGATTGACAGAACCATGGAGCCGTGCGGGAAGGCTTTGGCGGATGCAGGCGTCAGCGCCCGGGACATAGATGAAGTGGTGCTTGTCGGCGGGTCTACGAGAATCCCCATGGTGGTCTCCCGCGTCACGGAATTCTTCGGCAAGGATCCGCACAAAGGCGTGAACCCCGACGAAGTGGTGGCGCTTGGCGCCGCGGTCCAAGGCGGAGTTCTCGGCGGAGAAGTGGAAGACGTGCTCCTGCTGGACGTGACGCCTCTTTCCCTGGGGATTGAGACGCTGGGCGGCGTCATGACTCGGCTCATCGAGCGCAACACCACCATACCCACGCGCAAGACCGAGATCTTCTCCACCGCGGCCGACGGTCAGGATGCCGTTGAGGTGCACGTGTTGCAGGGAGAGCGCGAAATGGCCGGAGACAACAGGATCCTCGGCCGCTTCCACTTGACCGGCATTCCGCCGGCCCCACGGGGAGTACCTCAGATCGAAGTGGGCTTCGACATAGACGCGAATGGAATCGTCCACGTCACGGCGAAGGATCTCGGGACCGGCGCATCACAGGACATCACCATCACCGCTTCCAGCGGCTTGTCGGAGGACGAGATTCAGAAGATGGTCCGCGATGCGGAACGCAACGCCGCGGAAGACCGTCGCAAGAGGGACGTCATCGATGCACGCAACCAGGCGGACGCGCTCGTCTATAACGTGGAGAAGCTTGCAAAGGAGAACCGCGACCGGCTCAACCCGAACGATGTCACCGCGGTCGAATCGGCATTGCGGCAGACCAAGGACGCCATGGAATCGGGCGACCTGGAGCGGATCAGGTCCTCCATGGACGTGCTGAACAGCGCATCGCACCAGATGGCGCAGACGCTGTACGGCCAACAGAGCGGCGGCCAGCAATACCAGCAGGCCCACGGCACAGGTCCGACGACCGGATGCTCCGGAGGAACCTGCGGTACCCAATCCGGTCAGTCTCCGGAGGATGACTACATCGACGCGGAGTTTCGCCAGGCCGCAGGCGGCTGAGGCCGGTAAGACGGGGCCTCGGTCCGGGGCCTCGCATATTCCGGCGAGTCGGTGAATCCGCTGCGCGAATGCCCCTCTCGAATCCTCGGGAGGGGCCGTTTCTCGTTCTTTCACCGGCCCTCGCAAGGTTGATGCCCAGGGAATGACGCGGGTGAGCTTCAACAACGGCACCGCGCAACCCAGCTTCCGGGTTCGGCACGATGATCTGGTGCACGCGGTTTGGCACGAGACAACAAGCCGATACGGTCGCACCGGAACGGGAACATCGGTCGGGCAATAGGTGTATGTAGGCATGATAATCGTCATCACAAAAGAGAACCTGCAGTCTACAATGACTCTCATTCCCCGCTCACGAATTGACTGGGGTGTCCCCGGAATGTCCGCGAACGTCCCGTGTGAAGCCCCCGCTCCAGAAAACCGTGGAGAATTCGATGAGACGTTTTGTTCTGCTCAATGCGGATCTGCGTCGAGATCGGAGGGATTCCCGGAATACCGTGAGAGGTGGCTTGGCAATGCATGGAAGCCCTATCAGCATGATGACCGACAAGGCCTTACAGGACATTTTCGCGGCATAGCACCAGGAATTTCAACCTTCTCAGACCGACCTTGACTACTTTTTCGCTGATCTGACGACGTTACGGAGCCTGGTGTGGACGTAGTGACCCCACCAGCATCACTCTTCTTCAAATCCAAACGAATCAAACCTCAGCGTGCGGCAGTTTTCGGTGACATCCCGAATGGTTTTTTCGGAAGCGCCTTCCTGCAGCCGAGCTTGGATCTCAAGCGTGACCTGGACATCAGCACCTACGAGCCTCGTTAATTGCTGAATAACCTCGTCGGCGATTCTACCGGCGTCCCGGCCCACGCGAAGAGAATCCAGCTGCACGGCCCCGTGAAACCTGCGATAGACGGGCGCAGCAGGTCGTGTAGGTTTGCCGGTTTCCGTGCCTGTCGACGTATCCCCAACCGTTCTTTGATCCTGCCCTGATGGCTGTTCGGAATCGGGGCTTCCTGCCTCCGTGGTTCCTGCTCTTGCTTGTGCGGCCTCTGCATCCCTGCGCTGCTGCTCAGCCGCCACGTCGGGTTTGACGACTAAAGAACCGCCTTCCACCTGAACGGCAGCAGCGCTTCCGGCAACCAAGCCCAGGTATCGTCCATCGGCGCCCTTTGACTGGGCATAGGCGAATGTCTCCGTTTGCCACGTCAACAATGGGAGACCTTCCCGGACGGCAGCGATTAAGACGTCCGGATCACGCAAACGAGGCAGATACAGGTAGGTGGCGAAATCTTCTACCAGTTGCTTGACTGCCACATCATCTCCGCGCCAGAGTGGTACCCTATCGAGTTCCAGACGAAGACGGACCCCGCCCATCTGCACGAGGAGCATCTCTTCGCTCCTGAGTTTCTTGGATGCACGAAGGGCGAGTGAATCCGACCCTTGCAGTCTGATCTCCGTCCATTCAGGCGAACCCTTCGGGTCGAGCTGGGTCGGCACAAGCATCCAGTGATATGCCTCCGGAATTCGTGCGCCTACCGTGTCGTCGGCATTCGTGCGCTTCGTGTCCGCCTGCTTCGACTGAAATGGATCCATATTGAGTTGTTCCCGCTCATCCCAGATGGATTTCCAAGCGAGATATTGCCGAATGGCTACCTGAAGATCCTTGAGGCGTGTTGAGTCACCTGCGATGAACACCAGACTGTTCTTGTACGACCGAGGGCTGCTCCCTCGACTATCCAAGATCCCTTGCGCTTCCTTCCTGGCCGGGCTGTCGGGTTGCCCCTTGGAGTGCCAATGCTCCGGACCTAGGACGACAAGGCGCGCCTCGCGTTCGTCCGGAATATCGTTGCTGCCGAGGCAGGCGTGTACTCGACGGAAATCACCGCGGCTACGCGCCTCATCTCGCAGCCTTCTCACGATTTCGTCCACAACATCGTGCTCGTGGAGCTGATTGGCCCGGTCCTCGGCAAGCCGGGTAACCGTCGGCTGAGTCGAATACCAATAGCGGTTTCCATCCACATAAAGATACGTGGCCCTATCGGTAAGGCGCCGTATCGCATCCCCAAACGTCGCCACGGTTTCGCCGGGTTGCACACATCCCAATTTCACTTGCCGGTCATCGATTCCACGGTTCGCAGCCCGCTGGGTAGGCGCTGAGCCGACGTAGATGGTCCGGGCCACGCGACGACTAGCCGAGTATCGACCGAGATTTGGAGCTTCCCTGTCCAGACGAAGTGGTAACGAATGCTCTCCGTCCACGTCTTTCGCTATGACCGGAACCCATTGGTCGTCGAGATAGCGCGTCAACTCAAACTGCACCGCCGGATCATCAATGGGAATGGTGGCGGGCATGATCAGCAGGTTACCGTCCTGTCGCTCCCACAGAGAGTGGATAACGGCCGCCATCAGGCGCAGCACCCCGCGTGTGCGCTGGAACTTATCGAGCGTGGACCAATCGTTATAGAGCCGGTCGAAGAGTTCAGGATGGATCGGATACGCCAGTTTGATGCGTCTTTCATACTCGGCCTCTCGGCATTCCGATGGGAATTCAGCCTGCTGGGTTCCGTACATGTCCACAAAGGCGCGGGCAACGGCATCGCGAGCCACGAACGCCTGTTTCTCATGCAGAGGCTCAAACAGCCGTCGGCGCACGATCTCGAACCCTTCGTCCGGGCTGGCCGGACGCCAGCTCGATTCCACCCGGCCGATGGCATTCTTCAGCCGAGACAACGCACGTTGCCCCCACTCTCCGCCGATTTCGTTGTCGGAAGCGGGGATGCTCACCACTAAAAGGGTGTTCTTGGCCGCCTTGGCCGCCTCGCTCAACGCCTGTGCAAAGGTGAATTGCGTATCAAAAGTTCCTGCAGGCAGCACGCTTCCTTCGTGCAGTTGCCGGGCATACGCCACCCACTCGTCGATCAGGATGAGGCAGGGTGCGAACCTGTTAAACAGTTCCTTCATCTTATCGCCGGGGTTGGTCGCGTTCTCGTCGTCGGCACGGATCATTTCGTAACCGGCTTTTCCCCCGAGCTGCCAAGCGATCTCGCCCCAGATCGTCCGGACAACCGTCCCGTCATCCTTCTTGCCCGGGTTTCCGGGAGACACCTTTGTCCCGACCACTACCGCGCGATTCACGTTGGAGGCGACCTCGCATCCGGCGTCCTTCAATACCTGTTCCGAGCCGGGAAGTTCCGATACCGGTGTTCCCGAACACAGGTGATAGAGTGCCAGCATACTGTGAGTCTTTCCCCCCCCGAAATTCGTCTGCAATTCCACCACGGGATCGCCGCCCTCGCCGCCGATACGCCGAACACCGTTGCTGAGCAGCTTTTTAAGGCCTTCAGTGATAAAAGTACGTCGGAAGAACTCGATGGGGTCCTGATATTCGGATGCCGCCTCGCCCAGATAGACCTGCCACAAATCGGCCGCAAATTCCGCTTGTTGGTATTCGCCGCTCGCCACATCGGGGTGCGGCGTGACGATCTCACGCCAGGGTTTCAACCCGCTCTGGGGGCTACCTTCGGTGGGAGCCACGGCCTGTTTGCGCATCTCTCCTCGGCGCTGCTCATCGAAACGGACACGAAGGAGAGCCATTTTCTGCTCTTCCAGTTCCTTAGCTTCGGGAGCGGAAACGGCTGTGAGCAACCGCCCGATGCTGTCAAGAGCTCTATAGGCATCATCGCTGCTGAATGGCGTCTGGTGCGCCCATCGATTGCGTACCTCCCGCAGTTCGCTCACCAAAGATCGTTCGGAGTGCCCGAGCGTATTGCGGAACACGGCATTCCACTGGTCCCACATGATCGTGAGCAGATTGTGGGTGTCCCAGTTGAGTCTGCCCTGCTTGGTGGCCTTCACCGCCCCGCGGTCTTCGCGGAGCGTTTGCGCGACAATGTCTTGCCACTGGACCCCGTGGACGGCTTGCAGCTCCCGCTCCACAAAGGGCCGCAACCCCTTGTTGAGAAGTTGAAGAGCTTCACCCACCCTGCCGTGATTAGTCTTGGCCATGACGGTTGTCCTTCTGCCCCTGTTGTGAGGCTTCTTCCTGCATAGATGCACACAATCGCTCGATGCCGTCCATCGTAGCCCGGAAGCTGCGGGAATGATTCCCGTTGCGACTGAGACATGATGCCATCCGTCGTGCTCCGGACACCTTTTGAAATTGAGGGACAAGCTTTGCGATTTCTCGAGAAGGTTGTTGAATCGCGTCAGGGTCACGGTATCGGGACTTGCTTCCGACATCATTCAGTTGGCTGTTTCCAAAGGCTTTTGCCATGGCCTGTGGTTCTCCAATATACCACGCCTCAAGCTCCTGGCAGGCAATTCTCACAAGAACATCGGATCTCCCGGAACTATTGCACAATGCAACAAGTCTTTGTTTCAAGGCCGGACAATCGCCGCCGTCATTATCCCGAATAACCACGAACCGCGCCCCCGGCTCACGCCAAGCCTTGAGTTTCCGGGGGATACTCTTCTCCAGATCCTGTTTTCCCTCGTGAGGAATACAGATAAACGACATTTCAGGAATCAATCGCGGCAATAGGCCATCAAGCAAGGTTTTCATTGACCTTTCTTCCAGCAAGAACACCATACGACTCATTTCAGACCTGCTCCCTCGAAAAGCCCCTGTCTCCATAGCGAGCCGGGCAAATCGCCTTCGGCGGTCAGATCGCGGAGCCGTTCACTATCTGTCGCTCTTTTTACTTGAGCAAAGCCGTCCTTCTTGACCAGCCAGTAGATTTCTTCCAGTTGTGCGCCGTTCAGAAAGTCCGGGGAGTGCGTGGAAACGAACACTTGTCCGCCGCGCCTGGCATAATCTCGGAATTCCTCAATCAATTCGTACAGCAGCTCCGGATACAACTGGTTTTCCGGTTCCTCGACAGCCAGGAGCGGGTGGGGCTTTGGGTCATAGAGGAGCACAAGGTAAGCAAACATCTTGATTGTGCCGTCTGATACATAGCGGGCGATGAAGGGATCCTTGAAACTCCCGTCCTGGAACCGCAGCACAAGGCGGCCGTCCTCGGTGGGTTTCGCCTCAACCTTACTCACTCCAGGCACGCGCTCCTTCATCGCCTGCAGCACCTGTTCAAAACGATCGGGATGGTTTTCGTACAGGTACTGTGCCACCTGGGCGATGTTGTCCCCGCGAGTTGACAGATGTTCAGAATACCCCGCCTCGGCGCTTGGTCTGGCTTCGGCAATGTGGAAATCGGATATGTGCCAGTTTTCTATAAGACTGCGAAATTCAGCCACGACCCGGAATTCCTTGAATTGGCCAAGGCCCTTTATGGCCAGCACGCCAGGATCATCGAGTAGGTATTCTTTGCGCTCAGCTTCTACACCTTCCTGACCGTAGGCAGACTCATTGGTTATGGCCGTGCCCTTTCCCCGAGAAAAATTCACAAAATGCCAAGGCTGACCTCGTCGGCCCCGGCGAAACTTGAGCACTTCGCGATCAACCACAGGACGCCCAGCATCTTCCGCAACATCCAACTCATACGTTGCCAGTCGTCCGCCGCTCTCACGGAACTTCACCCTGATCCCAATCGGACCCTTTTGGCCACGACTGACCAATTCCCGGAAGCCGCCCCTTCGGGCCACGGCTACCGCAACGTTCTGGGCCAATGCATCCTTGAGAAAGCTGAACACATCGAACAGGGTAGATTTGCCGGATCCATTGGCGCCTACAACAATAGTCAGGCGTGGCAGATCCTTCAATTCCGCCTGACGAAACAAACGGTAGTTGAGAATCTCAATGCTCTCGATTTGCATAAATCACCTCATTCAGAACAAGTTCCCTTGTTCAGCTCGCAATCCTGTCTGGGCCAATTTGGTAAGTTCCGGCCAGGCGAGCACAAGGCCGTTGTAGGCCAAGGCTTCGCTTGACCAACCCTTGCGCTCGCAAATCTTGTGGAGTCGGTAGGAAAGTTCCCGCGCATTTTCGCCGAGAGCGCCGCCAAGCTTGCAAAGCAGATCCGCCGCGCCGCTCTCTCCATGCTTGTCTAAAGCTCGAATCAGGTGCTGCGTCGCCTCCCAGATGGTCAGTCGGTTATCGGTAGCCGGGTCCCAGTCTGCGGGCAACTCTTCCCGTTTTACCAGGCGCACCTTGCCGCCTCCAGCCGAGACGATTCCCGCCTCGACAAGACCGTTGACAGCCGTGTTCTTTGCTCGAGAGAGAGTCTCGGCGACGCCGAACTCACCCTCGTCCGTTCCGTGCTGCTCAAACCAGGCCAGGGCCCAGCGGGTGTCGGCATCGAATTCCGCCTCTTGCTCGGCCAACACCTCATCGAGGGCTCGGTTAATGAGGTTCAAAGCCGTCCGAACGGTCATGGGCCGACCGCTTGATTCCATAACCTTTGCATACCGGGAAAAGACTGCCATCCCCGGCCCGATCGCGGCCTGTGCCAGGTCCACCGGAGCGATATTGCCTTGTTGGAGATGCTTGAGCGCCGCCGGGAGTTCTTTCTTGAGCCCATTCATGAAATCACGGCGGCTGCATTGTGCAGCGTCGTTCGGTCGCGCACGGCAAGCAAGGACGATGTACGATGCCAGTGCATTCGAGCCCATTGAGCGCATGCGCCATTTCTGCGAAGCACTCACCGGCCAAGTGGCCGTGATCTGGAAGCCGCTGCCAAGAAGCGCTTCGAGCAGGGTTTCCCATCCCGTGGTTCGGTCTACACCGTTCCGAGCGGTTTCCGCGTCCCCGTTGTCGTACTCGTCGTCTCCAGTCACCTCATCTTCTTGCTTAAACGCATAATAGACGCTCAACGGGAAGCGAGAGTCCATCCGTTCCCGCAGGGCTGTAAAGGCATTTCGGAAGCCGGATTCAAAGTGTTCCTTGGCCTTCTCTTTGCTCCCATCAAATCGTTCTGGGGAGGCCGTTAATTCCAAGGTTTTTGGCACCAGAATCGTTTTGAACAGTTCCGGGTACAGACCACCAATCGTCCTTCGCAGCCACACGTAAAAGAAGTCGCTCAGAGCGGCATAGCCAATGTTGTCGTAATAGGGCGGATCGGTGCTTACCAGAAGGCCTCCTGATGCGCCAGAGGTGCTTGCTGCGTCGATTGGGTCGGCCTTGCAGCTCCTGCCTGCGGATTTACCAAGCACATCAACGCAATCGGCCACATAATTACTGCATGTGGTCCAGGCACCAACAGAGTCTCCAAGAACATTGGCCTCTGCAAAATCCCAAACCATTGGGATAACCTGCTTTCCAAATAAGTTCATAACCTTTTGATTGCCAGCCGTCCATCGACACAGCGAGTTGTTGAAATCTGAACACCTGTCAACGGCAAGTGCCAGAAAGGTCGTGACTGTTCTGGAATAGTCTTTCGCGTCGGGTTCGGGCAACCCTGACTCGATGGCTTCCTCGACCACATCCTGACGCAAATACTTCACCAGATCGCTCAAGGTCACCATCGCTGTGAGTTGGCGGGTAGTGAACATTTTGTAATGTCTACTCATACCGTAGAGTTGAACACGAAAACCGAGAGCTTTCTCGGGGAGTTCAGTCTGTGGAAAATCATCCGGCACCGGAACTGTGGCTAATGCCTCGTGCTCGCTGGTCGGCGAAACGTAAGTTCTCCCTCTCGACAGTTCCGCCACTACTGCCATGAGTCGAAATCCCAACCTATCTTGCTTACCTTCGGAACGAATATAGTCAAAAGGGATTGAAGCACCAGTAAGAAGACACCTTGCGCCATTGCGATTCACTGTTCCCTTTGCAGGGTTAAAGCCGCTGGATGGCTTTCCGATTTTCACGGCAAATTGGTATTGCAGCCTATCTTTGTCGATGACCGGTTCAACATATGCCGGCCCGCTCTTTTCTTTCGTGCTAAGCCAGAAAGAGCGAACCAGGGGCACATAAGCGCCTTGAGCTGCCGGATTCGGACTGGCAACCGTCCGCGCCCAGATCCATGCGATGACGTTCGCCTCGCGGCCGCCGTACTCCTTGGGGAGTTTCACCTTGGGGTAGAGGTGACCGATCTTCTCCACGGCGCGCTTGCGAACGAGGCGACCGTAGTAGCGGACATCCTCCGCAAGACCTCCTGCGCCTTTCCAACCCTTTTTCCGAAGAACATCTTCTCGTATTTCAGGATTGATCGGCGGATAGTCAAGCCATTGAGGCACAAGTTCCAGGTTGCACTTGTTGAGGAGCACCGCAACTGGGTTGAGGTCAGCGGCGTGGGCTTCAAAGCCGAGTCGAGCCGCTTCCAATGGAATGGACCCACCCCCGGAGAACGGATCGAGCACCGGAGGGAGTTTGCCGTCTGTATGCTTGAGCATTTCAGCACGGGCTTTCGCATAAACCTCAGGATGTTCATGAAGTTTCTTCTGCATCAACTCACGCACAATACCAAACAGGCGCTCCCGTTCAGCGGTCTGGGCTTCCTCGGTGGGGAACTTGTCGGGATGCGACGACGGATCGTCCACGACCGAAGCGAAGAGCACGGCCCTCGCTGTCGGCAGTGGCAGTCGTGCCCACCAGTGGTGAATGCCCTTGGGATGCGGTCCAATACCCGGCATTTTGTCGTATGCCGACGCGTCGTTAATTTCCGGCAACGGCAGAGCGACCTCGATCAGTTTCTTGGGATGCGATCTCAAGCTGTCCGTCATTATTCGGCCTTCCTGGGAATCAGCGCTGTAAACAGGTTGCGTTCGTAATTCGACTCTAATATCAGGTCCGGCACCGCAGCCAGGGCCCGGCGGATACCAGTGCCGATTCCTCTATAGGGCAGTTCTTTGGTTGCGAATGAGGCTATGAGGGGGTTGCGGATCACCGACACGCCATTGCGAATATTCTCTATGGTGATATTGTTCGGCAGAGAGCCGGGGCTGATCAGCTCAATACGATTATCGAAGATAAAGACGCGCCAAGGGGCGGAGATGAAGTAGTCACGGTGCAGGAGCATGTTGACGACGAGTTCCTCAAGCGCTATGGCCGGCACCTCCAGATCGCCTTCGGTGTTGAAATCCTTGTCGCCCTGCACACGGTGAAGATTCCGAGTCAGAAATGACATGGTGCGGGCGTGCATGTCTCGCAGACAACCGCCGATGTCCTCGCTGTCCCGGTATTTCACGCCTGCCGGGTCGTTACCGACGAAAGACACGGCCTTGACGACAAAGGCTGGGCGGTGGCGTTGGGGGTTCTTGCCGAACAGAAGTAAGCCCGCGAGATTGAGCGTCGACTCCCTTGCCAACCCGAGATTATTCAACAACCGGAAGACCGAAATGCCGGCCTTCTCGAGCGCCTCATCAATCG
>JAVHLK010000005.1:3302-110935 GCA_031082285.1 Desulfomonilaceae bacterium | reverse complement strand
ATGAATCCGCATCGTGCTACGATTTGTCTCCATGCCGGAGTTTTGAGACAGTTTCTTCAGTGCCGGGTCAAGAGCCAAGCGAGCAATTTCACGATCGTTTCCTGACCGACACAGTTGTAACGATTATTTTGAGACAGATGTGTAGTGCTGCTTTTCACAATACTGTGTGGTATTCGCGGCACGCGTCCCTGCTTTGCCGGCGCCGGTCTTCCGGCATTCCGCGGGATTCCTGCTCCGAGGTAAAACGCCGGGGCTTCAAACGGCGCATATCGGCCTCAGTCCAGGTCCACGGGCTCCTTGCAACTTCGGCAGCGCTTCGCACCTCGAAAAATACCGTATCCACAGTTGGGGCAGAGGTACCGTGCCTCCTCCTGCTCGACCCATTTCTCAGTGCCGATCTCCCGGCGGGTCGGCACGGCACGGAGGATAACCTTTTTCCCCACCGGTACAGGAAAATTGTCAATGAAACTGCATGGGAAGTCATCGCACTGGTGGCAGCCCTCGAGACCTTTTTCTTCGGTGCACGATCGTATGGAGCACGTCTCGCAGAACTTGAAGCGCTGGTCCGAAAGACAGCCCTTGCACACGATATCTTCGGGCATCACGCCGTAAAAGGACGCCAACCGCTCCTTGAACTTGTCATTGTTGTCACGATGCGCCATGAGAATCCCGCACACCCCGCAGTAGAGGCTGCACGGAGCCAGTAGCTCTCTTCCGGTCATTGGTCTCCTCCTCTTCGTTCCCGTTGGATTTCCGTTTACCCCGAAACGCTTCCGGTCAGTCGATCTCTCGGAACCACGCTCACTTTCACCATGGTTTCCCCATATCCTCCGCATTCCACGCCCACGTCCGGGCACTTCACGTACCGCATGAAGTGAATGCGATTCGGGTCAAGCCCTTCGCTCAAGCGTTCGTTAATCAGAGCCACCGGAACCGCGAGCTGAGATATGAGGTAAATGCACATCCGTTTCGGGCAAAGCCTGGTGATGAAGTTGCCGTCCACATCCAGTACGAATTTGTCCCCGATTTCATGTCTGGTGTTACAGTGCTTCGCACTGACCACCTCGGCCACGATGGAGAATTTCGCGGCGGCCTGAGAGAGCCGCTCGATGTGGCGTACCCTTGGATCCTCCTCGTCGAACTGTTTCATGTCGGACGACGTGTACCCCACGCGCTCCCCGAACTTCTCGAGTAGGTCTGATGACGACATCGCATCCTCCCTGTCTGTGAGATTGGTTGGTGATCCATGTTCCCGATACGGGAACCGATTACCTGCACGGTCTCGACAATCCCCGCCCGGAAGGATTGTTTCCGACCTCCGCCCTTTTGTACCGACCGAACGGTCTAATGCGACGTCGCACGCGCCTCGGCAGGGAGCTTCAACCTTGGTTCGCTACCCTGAGCCCTGCCAGAAGCTCCTTCAACGCCTTCCGAGTCTTCGTATAGGCTGCCGGATCGTGAGAAGCCTTGTGAATGATCAGGATTCCCTCGAGGGAACTCACTATCAAGTGCCCGAACGCTTCCCCGTCCAGGTCTTTGTCCACAAGTCCCAATGTCTTGGCCTCTTCGAAAAGGCCGCTGAGCAGATCAATCCACGCAGCAAAGAACCTGTGAACGGCTTCGGCAAGTACGCGGTTGGAATCGCCCACTTCCTGAGCAATGTTGCCGAACAGGCAGCTCGCCTTGGAACCGCGCGCCTCGTAGTATGACATGATGCCGTCCACCATCAATTCGATCCTTCGCAAAGGGTCCGTCTCATCCTGCATGAAAGCCTCGAAGAACGGAAAATTCCTTTCAGCCGCATCATCGACGGCTGCGCAGGCCAGTTCTTCCTTGCTCTTGAAATGGAAGTACAGATTTCCCCTTTTCACTCCGGATTCCGTGCAGATCTCCTCGATACTGGTGTTTGCGTACCCCTTCATTCTGAGGAGTCTCCTAGCGGATTGGACGATCTTGTTTTTGGTGGCCTTGCCTTTGGATCCCATGCCGTCGTTCTTCTTATTGCTGACTGGTCGGTCTATTTTATGGACCATCTCCACCCTTGTCAATCTTTTTCTTCCGGTCCAAGACTCAGTACGCCGTTGCCCACATACGGTCGCACATTTCCGCGAACGCTCGGGAGCGTCCCGTCCCGCGTTCTGTGTGGGATGCCGGGCATATGTGTAGGGGCGCCCCCATAGGCGCTCACATAAGCGCCATTGCCGCCACAGCCGCTCCCTGCCCGGCACTGAAGAGGGTGTCGCAAAAGTCGGGTGTATCGGATTTCGTGGCACGTCGCGAGCTGGCTTGTAGAAAAGACACCCTCACCCCAGCCCTCTCCCGGAGGGAGAGGGAGCAAGAAAAGCTCTCGCCTGGCGGGCAACCTGATTCTCCCGAAGGGAGGATCGAGAAGTCCCCTCTCCCCCGCTTCGGGGGAGAGGGTTAGGGTGAGGGGGATTCGTGGCACGATTCTTCCCTGTTTCGGAGTTTTGAGACAATTTCTGAAGTACCGGGCTACTTTCGGCCGCCCCTTCGGGGCTTGGAAGGACTTGCGTCCCGGAGGGACTGAATGACAGTAGACCGGTCTTTCAAGGCCGGGTGGGAGGCTCGGGAAACTGGGCACCGATCTCGAGTGTGCGTACATGCGTACAGGAGCATTGCCTGTCCGACGCCGACCTGCTATGTATCAATGTCGGGAGGCCACGGAAATGATTTCTGAGCACGGTATGGCATCATTGCTCCGCGTGCGGTTGCGTGCGGCAGCGGTCGTGTTCCTATCGGTCATTACGGTTGCGGGGGCACACGGGTCGTGTGCCCGAGCGGAAGATCCCGTGACAAGCAAAGAGAAACCGAAGTTGCCTCAAGTGACGGTAACGCTGGGCCCGCTTACCATACTCGTCGACGTAGCCAATACCGATCGGTCGAGAACGGAAGGCCTGCTGGGATGGAAGGACATTACCGAAGATCGAGGCATGCTCCTCGACTTCGGGGTCGAGCGTGAATACGCGATTCATATGCAAGGGATGAAGTTTCCCATTGACGCCGTGTGGATTGACTCCGCCGGCGAGATCAAGATGATCCATCATGACATACGGCCCAATTCCGGGTTGATCTATCACTCGTTGTTCCCATGCGCCTACTGTCTGGAGATCAAGGCGGGCGTATGTAGAAAATACGGAATCAGGATAGGGCACAAGGTGCGATTCGACGCGGTTGCGGACTGATTGCGTTGCCGATGTCCGTGGTTCCGGACGCATGACGCGCACACCGCGCGTGATGGGGAATATTCTTCCGTTCTAAACGGAGGAGCACCACCCATGAAGATGATCTACCGCATTGATGCAGTGCTCGAGTAGCTCAGGTCGGTCCCGAGCACTTTGCCCGACAGGACCGGAGAAATGCCTCGGGAGTGAGATCGGGATGAATTCCGAGCCGGGTAATTGAAAAGTCGTATCGTACCGGATCGTCAGGTTCGATCGCTCTGAATGCGGCAGTTATCTCGTACGCGGCCTTCAGGTTTGCCTGTCTTCTGTGGGTCAACCCCAGCTGAAGACCGATCCGTTGCATGTGAACGTCCAGGGGGACGATCAGTTTTGACTGAGGCACTCGGTGCCATCCTCCCGGGTCCACTTCGTCTTTGCGCACCATCCATCTCAGGAACAGGTTCAGTCTCTTGCATGCGCTTCCCGCGGCAGGGGAGGGCAGGAGACTGCGGGGCTTCCCGCGGCACCGCGACGAGAGGTGCTCCACAAACGTGGTCAGGGCCGGGATGACCGTGTCATGACGTGCTTCGAGACCGCGGGTGAAGCAACCGTGAAGGGACCCGAACTCCTCCAGTATCATCTTGGCGCCCAGGAGCATGGCGGCCAGTTCCCGCCCGGTAGTGAAGCGGTACTTGAAATCACGAAAGGCATCGACCAGCGAACGCTCGGTTGCTGTCTCCAGGTAACGGTGAGGCGACGGCATCCGCTCCAGTACGGAGGCAACGGTCTTCAGAATCTGATTCACGCTGCCATATGCGAGACATGATGCGATCAGACCGACCACTTCACGATCGGCCGGATCGTCGTACTCGTAGAGGAATTCCAGCGGATCGGGATGAACGAATTCCCGGCGATGGTACGCTTCGTACAGGTTACACAAGTCGGTTTGGAGTATTCTCGCAGGCATGGTGAAGTCTTTCGTTGCTCGACCGCGGTGTCGTTCGATCTAACTACTCTTACAGGCGTCGCACTCCTTCGGCCAGTTCTTCCAGGCCTTCCCGGTCCAGGAGTTTCACGCGAGGTCCCACCGACTCGATCAGGCCTTGCTTGACCATTCGCCCGAGTATGCGAGAAAGGGTTTCCGGAATGGTACCCAACAGTGCCGCCAGCTGCCCCTTGGAGATGTCCAGATCCAAGCTGTCCGTGCCGTCCATGGACTCGCTCAGGTAAAGCAGGTGTGCGGCCAGTCTTCCCGGCACCTCTTTCAACGAAAGGTTGTCAACAAGGACCGTGAACGTGCGAAGGCGTCGAGAAAGAACTCCCAACATGGCCAACGCGAGTGACGGGTTCCCCTTGATGAGTTCAATGAACGCGGGCCTCGGAAAATACAGGCAGACGGAATGCTCCAATGCCGACGCGTGAGCCGGGAACTTTCGGCCTTCGAAGACGGGCACCTCGCCGAACGGTTCACCCGGTCCGAAGATGTGGAGAATCTGTTCCTTCCCGTCGGCCGAGAGTTTGAATATCTTCACTCTCCCCGATATTGCCACGTAGAAGCCGCTGCCCGGATCGCCCTCGCTGAAGATGGTCGTCCCGCGTGCAAAGGCCTTTTCAAGGGCAATCGACCCCAACTCACGATGTTGATCGGGGGACAGGCCGTCGAACATGGGTATTTGGGCTATATGTTCCACGTTCGTCATGGCACCTCGACCTCCTGCTCCGTAAGTGGAGCGGAAGCGCGGATTCAGCGTCGTCTCACGTGATCGCAGCGCGACGCATCTCACCTGGGACACACCATCTTCTTGACTTAAGTCATGTCCATTTCGCGGTGCGATCGTTACACTATGAATGTGAAGAGAGTGACGGACAGACGTCTCGACAGAATAGTGCAAACAGGGAAAAGGTCAAGCGCGTCGTTCCCACGGAAGGTTCATACGCGTACGGTGAGGATGAGCGGTGAAATGGTCAAGAGAAGCTGAAGAAGCTGTTTCAAAAGTTCCTTTCTTCGTCAGGCGAAGGGTCAGGAAACGGGTGGAGGAGGAAGCGGCCAATGCCGGTTCGCCGGTCGTGACCCTGGAGCATGTGCACTCATGCCGGCGGCGCTTCCTCGACAACATGGAGAGTGAGGTCAAAGGACACCAGCTGGAACAGTGTTTCGGACCGGGCGGGTGTCCCAACCGTGCCTTTGTCGCGGCGGGCCTGTACGAGGAACTGGAAGAGTTGTTGGCGTCTCATTGTGTGAAGGACTTTCTTAAGTCACGGGTTCAAGGACCCCTCAAGCTCCACCACGAGTTTCGTGTCTCCATTTCCGATTGTCCCAATGCCTGCTCCAGACCGCAGATTGCGGACTTGGGGCTCATCGCGGCAAGCGTACCCCGGGTGTCGTCCGAAGAGTGCGGCAAATGCGGCGCGTGCGTGGACGCGTGCCGTGAGGGTGCGGTGCGGATCGAGGAAAGCGGGCCGATTCTTGACTTGAACCAATGTGTGGCCTGCGGCGCGTGCATACGTGAGTGTCCCACCGGTACGCTGGAGGAGGAAAGCCGAGGATTTCGCATCATGGTGGGCGGAAAACTCGGACGTCATCCGCAATTGGCGAAGGAACTTGAGGGGGTTCATTCGAGGGAACGGGTTCTTGCGATCGTTGACGCGTGCATAAGACACTTCAAGGATCACTGTACCTGCGGGGAACGATTCGGCGAAATACTCAATAGGACCGGACTCCGGTTCCTCGATGAGGCAAGATGAGGGATGGTTGGTCCAAAGGTTCTCGGAGTCCCCGGGGCTGTCTTGAAGGCGCGGAGGGTCTTGACACGGGGCGGCGAAACGTCTAGAGTCGGTGGTTATGGAGAGTGTAGCTCAGCTGGCAGAGCACAGGGTTGTGGCCCCTGTGGCCGTGGGTTCGAGTCCCATCACTCTCCCCAGCGGAATCCCTCGGTGTGTGGAACCGGCCCTTGGAAACCCGATGAGTGTGTGACGACCGCGAGCGGCACTGCGTCGTTGTCTGCGTAAAGGGGCCGGATTCAAGACCGTAGGCGAACTTCTCGAGTGCATGCGCCCGTAGCTCAGTTGGATAGAGCGCCGGACTTCGAATCCGTAGGTCGCAGGTTCGAGTCCTGCCGGGCGTGCCACACAATCCCCATCCCATCCGTGCTGAAAGTAGTTACGATTCTCTCCTGAGGTCATTGTCGTCGGCGCGGCGAGAACCTGCCGGCGGACTCCGTCGCGGTCTTTGGGCCACGTTTCAATACTCCATCTCCCCGACCGGCCGTGCCGGGGGAGGAATTCCGTTCGTGGTTCATCTTCGTGCGATCCATCAATCCGGGCGCCTCGCAATCTGCGTTTCCCGATTCGTGATACGAACTCTCAGGAAACCGCCTGCCGTATGATTTGGAGGATCTCTTCGTATCGGACGGGCTTGGTCACCACCCTGTCGACACCTTTTTCCTCAAGCTCCTGCGGGTCGATACGTTCGTACCATCCGGTATGAATGAGAAACGCGGGTTTGGGAATGTTGTGTTCCTCGCAGTACTGCTTGACGCCCTCCGCGATCTCCAGGCCGTTCATGCCGTCCATGCTCATGTCGCACAGGATCGCATCGAATCGGCCCCGAAAGAATTCTTGCAACCCGGCCGCGCCGCCCAATGCCGTGACAACTTCCATCTCCCCGTCTTCAAAGTACATTTCCATTGATTTGAGAATGTTGATCTCATCATCGATGAGCAGGAGCTTTATGTTGCGGTGGGCGCCGATTACCCCCGCCTCGTCCGGAGCCGCGTCGGGACGTGTTGCCGCGGGGAGTACCACGGTGAAGGTCGTGCCCTTTCCCACGGAGCTTTCCACCATGATGTCGCCGTGATGCTTCTTCACCAGCCCGTAGCTGGACGACAGGCCCAGGCCGCTGCTCTTTGAGCCCTTTGTAGTAAAGAACGGCTCGAAGACGCGTTGCAGGTTTTCCTTCGGGATCCCTTGTCCGGTGTCGGACACGGTCAGATAGACCTTTCCGTCATCACTGTAGGAAGAAACGTTCAGCGCTCCGCCTTCCGGCATTGCGTCAAAGGCGTTCTTGATAAGATTGACGAGCACCTCGTAAATCTCCGACGGCCGGCCGTACACAAAGGACTCCCCGAAGCCGTCGACCCTTACGTCGTAGTTCGGGGTATCCGGAAGGTTTTCCCAGAGCGGTTTCGTCAGTTCCACGGCTTCCTTGACCACTTCGCCGACGTTGAAACCGCGCGCTTCGAGCGTCTCCTCACGGCCTCCATGAGTGAAATCACGGATCCGGCGGACAATATCCGTTCCTCTGTCGCACGAACGGAGAATCGTCACGATGGGCTCACGGCATTTTCCGATTTTTCCCGAATCCAACCTGGATAAGGCCGCCTGTGCGGCGCCCATGATCATCTGAAGGAGGTTGTTGAAGTTGTGGGCCACGCCGGTGGCCATCTCTCCTACTGCGGTCAGTCGTTCCGTCCTGATCAACGTTTCTTCAAGCTTGCGGCGAATGCTCAGGTCTCTCGCGACGCTCAGGGCTGCAGGTCTGCCGTGATAGGTGATGCATCGAGATCGGAACTCAAACGGAATCGGTTGACCTCGCCTGTTCATGAAGTCGAGTTCAAACTGAACCGTCTCACCGCGTCGCACGTCGTCCAGCACGTCGGCCACGATCTGCAGTTGATCGGGCCTCACCAGGTGGCGGATGGGCATGTGAAGCAGTTGGTCTCTCGCATATTCCGTGAGCTGGCAGGCTCCCTCATTCACTTCCAACAGATTGCCCTGATAGTCGTTTATGAAGACCGGATCGCTTACGCTTTCAAAGAGTTCCTTGTACCTGGAGAACTCTTCGAGCTGCTTGCGTTCCGTAATATCGCGCACGAGTATGGCGACGCACGGCCTGCCGCCATATTCCACTGGGGTGCCCGTGACTTCGGTGTCGACGACGGTGCCGTCTTTCTTTACGTATTTCCGCTCTTGGACCCGTACGATTCCAAAATCGACCGCTTTCCTTATGTTAACCCGGACATCGTCCCCCCGGCTTTCCACGATGTCGTCCACCTTCATGGAAAGCAACTCTTCACGGGAGTATCCGAGCCAGGTGACGGTAAATGGATTGCAGTCAAGGATCTTTCGAGTCTCGGCGTCGATGATATAGATCGCCTCGGGTGCGTTTTCAAATACTGCACGAAAGTTCCTCTCGGTTCTGGTGACAAGGTCGAGTGCACGCTCGAATTCCGCGTTCGCTTCCTTGAGCAGATTGGTGAGAATATCCGCCTTCCGTTCGGAAATCTCGAGCAGTGTTTCGATCTCGTCAACCCTTGCCTTGAGCCGCTTGATTTCGTGCACGCCTCACACTCCGATGACCGAGACGGTCGCGGTTTCGTTGTGCAACAAGCTGGGACCGCCGCACCTTACCCGGCAGTATTCGCCGTATGTGTAGAATCCGATCACCGGCAGTCCCTTCCCCACTGTTCGGTGAAGGACTTCCATCTCCTCTCCGGTCCGTCGTCCCAAGACGATTTTGCGTGCCATGCAGGAGTAGAAAAAAGCCATTCTCGGCCTTATCTCGCCCAAATCCATCAATGCGAGGCGAGCGGCTTCTTCCGTTCCCTTCAGTATGGAATCGTTGTCGCCGCAGGTCAAGCGAACCGCAGCGCCCTCGGGGATCTCACCGGCAAACGATAACGATCCGTCTTCTCGGTTGACGGACATGGTGGCGCGGATCAGATCGTAGTCTTCCTCATCAGGGCCGGCGGCCTTGCCCACGATGCCGAGCGGGTATTCGACCCCGACCGCAGGCAATTTGTCCGCGTGTTTTCCCAGGAAACGTGTGAAGACGTCCAGTGCGGGCTCTCCGTTCAATTCGTAGACGACGTTTTCCCGGGCGCGAGTCACGATTTTCACCGTCCCGACGGGGGACCATCCACTTCTCACCCCGGTGCCCACCTTGAAATTGCCGGAAAACCCCACGGCCACGACCGCATCGGAGAGCACCCTGTTTCCATGATACTGCCGGGTACGCTCGAATCGACCGGCATCACCCGCGGTTCCGCCGGCAATGGGGACCTCTGCTCCCATTACCGACGCAATACCTCGAAGAATTGCGCAGCCGTTTCCCGTAAGCCCGTCGGAGAATATCTGCACGTACGACACATCGCGTGGAAGCTTCTCCGCAATACGCCTGCCCGCGTCCTGAGAATTTGGGCCGAGACCTTTGACCGAAGCGACATGGAAGTCAATCCGATCGGTGACTACTCCTGCAAGGACGGCCGTGTCGGTGCCGAAGCCCGCTGAGGACACCTCGCCGTCGGTTGTGCAGCCTACAATCGAATCCGTAGCGACGGCCTCATGTATGCCGCGCAGAAGGCCATTCACCGCTCCGTCGGGTGCGGAGAACAACCAGCACGCGTTGGGTGTTCCGCCCAACCGGTTGACAAGATCCTCGCCCAACCGTCTGCCAACAGCTTTGGAAAAAGGCTTAGGGGCCTTGACCGTGACCGCGTCGAACATAGGCATCTTCTCCCACGATCGTGTTCTTGGTATGTCCGTTCGGCGTTGATTCCATTACGGTTGCCGCGACAAAAGCGGGAACGCGGGAATACGCCCTCGATGGAGAGTTTGGGATTGCAGCGTCTGTAAAGGCGGCTATTGCTGAAGTTTCTTAGAGAAGCTTGGTAAGACTTTATTGATGTTACTCTGCATCCCCGGGGAGAGTCAAGAGAAAAGAGTCCACCGGCAAGCGTTCACTCTCGCGGGGATAGGGAATGTGCCACAGTTCAATAAAATGTACTATCTGCCCGCTCCTCTTGATTTATTTCGTCCACCAATCTAAGGTAAGCAAATGGAATGCTCGATTTCCACACCGATTTCGTGCGTCCGCAAAGAGCGGTGAACAGATTCTCGTAATGCACTCCACATGCACGCGAACCAAGGACTGAGACGGTATTTCAGCGAGGCGCCTCTTTGTGTCCACTCCGGCGACACTGACCCCCAATTGGGCATGAGATGTCATGAGTCGATAATAACCCATTGAGATCACAGGGAGATACAACTATGGCCGGCGGAAGGATCCTTGCGATCGATGACGAGCAGAATATCAGACGCCTCATTCGAGACGAGCTGGGACTCGAGGGCTTCGACGTGGAGACGGCAAGTTCCGGCGAAGAGGGACTTGAAAAGTTGAGCCGGCAGATCTTTGACGTGGTACTCCTCGACATAAAGCTGCCCGATTTGAATGGGATCGAAGTCCTCCGGAGGATAGGCCCCAAGATCCCTCCGCCTGAAGTGATCATGATTACCGGGTACGGAGATATTCAGACCGCGGTTCAATCAATGAAACTGGGCGCTCGCGACTATATTACAAAGCCCTTCAAACTCAGCGAGCTGTTGGCGTTGATCGGCCAAATCATGGACGAGAACGGCAAGCCCGCTCATCTGAAATCCCAACGATCCGATATCCATGACGAGTACGATCGGGGCATCGTGGTTTTCCGCAGCCCGAAGATGCAGGAGATCTATGGCCTCGTGGACAAAGTGGCTTCCACCGACGTCACCATTCTTATCCAAGGGGAGACCGGTGTGGGAAAGGACGTCCTCGCGCGCCGTATCTACGCTCGGAGTTCCAGAAACGACAAACCCTTTGTTGTGGTGGATTGCGGCCTGCTCAGTGAAAACCTTGCCGAGAGCGAACTGTACGGCCACAGCAAAGGAGCTTTTTCAGGAGCAAAGCAGCACAAGAAAGGACTGGTGGAAGAAGCCGAGGGAGGAACGATTTTCTTCGACGAGATCGGCAACATCGGCCTGGAACTGCAAAAGAAGTTCCTCAGGTTCCTTGAGACAAAGAAGTTCCGGCGTCTTGGAGAGACGAGGGAACGAGAATCCGATACTCGAATCATCCTTGCCACGAATATGAATCTTACCGACGCGGCGCAACGAGGAACTTTGAGGAAAGACTTGCTATACCGCATGGACGTGATTTGTCTCAACATTCCTCCGCTGAGGGACCACCCCGAAGACGTGAGTCATCTTGCCGATCACTTCCTCTCGGCAAATGTTGTCGGCAGCGGCCCCATGCGGCTTTCGCGTGAAGCCCTGGACTTCCTGACCGCGTATCCCTGGCCCGGAAACGTGAGAGAACTGCGATCCGTCATCGTCAAGGCAATGATATTCGCCAAGTCCCAACTGATCCGACCAGACGATCTTCCTTCGCACGTCGTGGGGAAGAAGAAGTGTGTGCAGAGCGATCCCAAGAGCCTGGAAGACCTCGAGAAGGACCATATTATGAGCGTGCTTGAGGAGACGGGAGGCAACCAAAGCAAGGCCGCGGAAATCCTGGGAATCAACAGAAAGACGCTCTACAAGAAGATACACAAGTATCATCTCCTCGCATAATCCCGACCCTATCCACATGTGTGGCCGGCTGTCCCATTCCGCCCCACCGGACACGGTGCCTGCGAACCGTTGTCATATCAACACATTATTCCCGTTTTTCACAGTGTCCTACGAGTCCTCTTGCCACGGTGGCCCGCGAGCGTTGAGGTGTATCACGCCTCGAGGGAGTGGGGACGCTCACAGCCGATTCGGCCTGCGCTCTTGTCCTGGTCGGCCATCTAATTGAGAATACATGCGAAAATTGAAAGATTGCGAGAATCGGCTAAGTCTTGACCCACCCTCACCGTCAACGGCATGATCCTTGCTTTCCTTTCAACCGGCAGCGACAAGCCGGTGTTGCCGTGTACCCGCGATCAATTCATGCCGAGATGGTGCCTTCATGAATCGTGATCCTTCCAAGGCGGTTGGTTATACGGACGGTTCATGGAGTCTCACGGGTCCATTTGTGCGGTGAGGTCCGATTCACAACCGGTTGCCATAGACTATGGTCCGTAGGGAGTGAAGAGCTGAGAATCTGCGCACGGCAGCGACGGATTCCGACCGTAGTCTTTTGGCACTTTCTGTGACGTTTGCGATGAAAGGGGGCTGGTACGACTCATTTTGTTTCGGGGAGAAGCTTTGTGGGGAAGACTTGATGAGATGAGGGCATCTCAGTGGAGCTTTGCTTCATCTGGGTTGTCCTCCTCTCCGAACCAACAGCCGCAGCCAAAATACGAGAGGAGTTGGAAAGTATGTCGGATAAGCCCTCAAAAGTTTGGTACGCCGCCGCAAATGCGACCAACTGGACCGAGAGCACCATAGCCAAAGCCAAGGATCTATTCTACCTTGCCGGGCTGGACAAGTGCATCGAGAAGGACGACAGTGTTGCAGTCAAGGTTCATTGCGGTGAGTGGAATAGGACCCACTGCCTGAGGCCGGAGTTCGTTGCCGCGATCGTGGAGGAAGTGAAGGCTTGTGGAGGAAAACCCTTCGTCACGGACACCACGACGCTGACGTACCACTTGTTCAACAATCGGTGCACGGGGCAGATGCTGGTCGAGGGAGCCAATCGTCACGGATTGAACTGGGCCAGCTTGCAGGCGCCGTTTATCGTTGCCGACGGGTTCTTCGGTGAAGACGACCTGAGAGTGGAACTGCCCGAAGGCAATATCATCAAAGAAACGTACATCGGCCGCGGCCTGTATGAGGCGGATGCGGTCATCAACCTGGCCCATGCCAAGGGCCACCCGATCACCGCGTTCGGCGGCTGCATCAAGAACTTTGGAATCGGCGCCCAGTCCAAGAGAGGCAAGTATCAGACACATTTGGCTTTCTGGGGCGATCCCGAGGACGCGATCGGTTATCCGAAGGTCAACAAGGAAGGGTGCAAGGGTACGGAATGTCCGTACGCAAAGATGTGCGAGGACAGCTGTCCGGAATCCGCGATCACCGTGGCCGCGGAGGGTGTGGAACTTGATTATGAGAAGTGTGCACTCTGCTATTCCTGCCAGGTGACGTGCATGTTCACCGGAATGGAAGGTATCGGCTTCCGCGACGATTACTTCCCGCTGGCCCAGATTGCGATGTCCGACGCGGCTTTGGGCTGCATGAAGACCTTCAAACCCGGCAAGATCGGCTACATGGCCTATGCCGTGGATATTTGCCCTGAATGCGACTGTTTCCCGTGGGGCGGACTTCCCGTATCGGGCGACGTGGGAGTGTTTGCCTCCAAGGATATTGTGGCGATCGACACGGCCGTTTGCGACTTGATCGACAAGGCAAAGGTGTATCCGGGCTCCCGCGCCGAAGAACTGGGGCTGAAACCGGGAGAAGACAAATTCAAGGCCGTCAACGCCTTCACGCCCAGGATTCAGCTCAAGGCCGCGGAAAAGATCGGCATGGGAACCATGAACTATGAGCTCATCGAGTATGAGCCCGAGCTGAACCCGGAGAACATCGCCAAATGGCAAATCCGGAAAACTCCTATGACGGTGCGCCCAATGCGCCAGGTCTTCGAGAATCATCACGTCGGCCGAGAGTTTCCATTCAACAGAGAGGACCTCGGAGGCTGGCTCAACAAATGGAAGGATTTTGATCCTACCGCGTGATCACTCGTTCATCACTCATTGTGAATCAGGGGCGATCTTGAGTATCGCCCCTTGACCCGGCCCATATGATACGGGCCGGCATCCGGAGGCGCAGGCGCCGCAACCGGAGTGGTGGAGTTTGTCCACCGCACCGGAATGGGATGGAGTGTTATGGCCAACGTTTATTGGATCAAAGGCAGGTCACGGAGCGTCCGCCAGAGCGCGGTGTCCAAAATCTCGGCGCTCCTTGAACTTCCCGAATTCACCAGGCTCCTGGTTCCCGAGGAGAGCCTGGCTCTCAAGATCAATCTGAGCGAGCTCGGGTACGCTCATTATCTGCCGCCGGTATTTGTGACCACGCTTTTCGAGAATCTCCGATCGCGAGGGACAAGGCCGGTGGTGACCGATTCGGGGTCCCTTTTCAAGGGATCTCGATTCAGAGGCTATGATTGGACCAATACGGCTCTGGTAACCGGATACAGTCCCGGCGAAACCTTCGACAATCAGGTGCTGCTCGCCGGCGGGTACACCAACGAAGAGGGAAGATTTTTCTCGTCCGACGGAAAGCATCTCGGCGGGGTGGAGTTGGGGAGCCTGCTGACCGACACGGGTAACCTTGCCGTGTTGTCTCACGTCACGGCTCATCCGCTTCTGGGACTTGCCGGTGCTCTGTTCAACTTGGGGATGGGCCTGCTCACCGCCACGGGCAAATCCAGGATTCACTCCGTTCTCGAGATGGAGTACGACGAGGAAAAATGCGACAACTGCCGGATATGTCTTCCTTACTGCCCCACCGCCGCGATAATTGAGGCCGATCCGAAGATTTCCTTTCGTCCGGACATGTGCACCAGCTGTCTCGGCTGTTTCCTGGTCTGCCCCACCGCCGCGATGCGCGTGAAGCCCGACGGAATACACGAGTTTCAAGAGTGTGTCGTTGAGGCCGCCCATACGGCGGTTCATCACCTGAGAGGCGGAGCGATCTTTATCAACTTTCTCACGTCCGTCACGCCTCAGACCGACGATCATCCCTTTTCCGATACTCCCTTCATTCCGGACCTGGGTATCCTCGCGTCTGAGGATCCCGTGGCGGTTGATTGGGCAACCTATCAGATGATCACGCAGAGTCGCGGGGTTCCCGGATCGATCGCCGAGACCCTGAATGTCATGGAGAAGGGACAAGACAAACTTCAAGCCTTGACGGGGCAAGATCCGGCACATTGGATCCGGTACGCGGAAACGTTGGAGCTCGGAAGCACGGAATGCGAGTTCTTTGTCGCCTAGATGCGATGGAACCGCACCCGACAGCGGCACACACCGAACCACTCAATGAGGGAGGCGCACTTTGACACATCACGATACGCACCCGGCTCATAAGCACGCAGGAGGACACCACCACGGTCCCATCCGTGACGCGATGGCCGCCATCAATTACAAGATTGCCATCATTAGCGGCAAAGGCGGTGTCGGGAAGACAAGCGTGGTAGTCAATCTCGCGGCGGCGCTCAAGACCAAGGGCATGGAGGTCGGCATCTTCGACGCGGACGTCCACGGCCCCAGTGTGCCGAAAATGGTGGGGATTCGAACTGAAATGAGAGACATCCTTCATGGGAGCCACGGAATCGACCCGGTCGTCACGGACCAAGGCTTGAAGGTCATGTCCGTTGCCCTGATCTGGCCCACCGATATGACTCCCATCATGTGGCGAGGGCAATACAAGGCACGAGTCCTTCGTCAGTTCATGAGTTCCATCAAATGGCACGAACTCGATTTTCTCCTGGTGGATTTGCCTCCCGGTACGGGCGACGAGCCCATCACGATCATGAAATCCCTTCCCGGCCTTGACGGAATGGTGGTGGTGACCACACCGCAGGAGATCTCAACCATTGTCTGCAGCAAGGCGATCAATGCAGCAAACGAGCTGAATGCTCCGGTACTCGGTCTGATCGAGAACATGAACTCCTATACGTGCCCGGACTGCGGGCGACAAGAGTATTTCTTCGGCCGGGACAGAGGAGAAAGATTGGCCCGGACGTTCAAGATACCTTTCCTGGGAGGCATACCTCTGGACGGGCAGTGCTCGGATGCGGCCGACACCGGCATCCCGATCATATTCAAAGAGCCTCAATCCCTGACCTCTCAGGCCATGTTCCGGATCGCGGAGGAGATACTGAAGCGGCTTCCCCCCAGGGAAAAGGTTGTGGTCAAACATCGCGAATGGCAAGAAGGAAGAGATCACCACAAGAAGTAGACCCGGGAAGGGTCCCCGGAGATTTGCGGTCACCGTGAGGGCTCTCGGATCGAGGATCGGAGGCGCCCCGTGCGATGCTGCGCCCGGGAGGCACTCGGAACGGACCTCTTGGGTGAGTGTGACAAAGACATCCATGCAGGCGCCCTTACAGGTACTGCAGGAGATCACGTTCGTGACCCCGGTTGGGCACGAGCGGCCGCGAAACCGCGGCATGCCGAGATCGTTGATATACGGCAACCCGAAAATACGGATCGAGAAGGAGTACATTATGGCCGACGTACAAAGACCGCCCGTGGCGGGTAAAGGTCCCGCGTTCATGAAGGAGACGCTCGCCGTCTTCAAGGATATCGCCGGAAATCTCGACGCATTTCCCGATTCATCTGCGAACAAGATCAAGTCTACGCTCGAAGCCAAGGCTCAGGACGTCGAACCTCTCTTGAGCAGAGCGTACATGAAGACCGTCAAGGCCGGTGAAACATCGTATGATTGCAAGGTGCTGGCTGAAGGTCTCTATCAGTGCGTTCAGGCCGGGAACGAGGCGGATGCGCTGGACAACCTGGGCAAACTCGAAACTCACCTGGACGGACTCATCCACAAAGTGAAGACCTTCGTGGTGCGAATGACCTAGCGAGGTGACGCTCATGGCTTCGACCGACTTGCCCGAGGATCTGGTACCCATTCTCAAGATGATCAAGGACAACGGTGGAACGGACTGCTCCGGATCGTGTCATCATCGCAAACCGGGCGAGTACCACTGTCATGTCATCGGCCGGGAACTGAAGATCTCGTCCTCGGGCGTCAAGAGAAGGATCCTCGAGCTCGTTGAATTGGGCATGTTGGAGCGCAACCGATGGGAGCGTGAGGGAACTTATCCGATCATGAAATTCACCGTTACGAAGCTCGGCGAACGTGCATTGACGTCATCAAAGAAGGCTTCTCATCAGTAAGGGGTTTGTTCCATGGTCCATCCCATGCACCGACACGTCGTGGACATGGTCCACAAGGCGACCGAGCTCATGGACAGTCTGTTGCGGGCTCGCATCGATCTCGACGAGTACTCTAAGCAACTCGGTCTGTTGGACGCAGACCAACTTCTGGACCAGTACCGAGAGGACTTCAGGAACGACGTGAGCCTGGTCTACTACCTCGACGCCCTCATGCTCCTGTCCTCGCTGCAACATGAACTTGACTTCCAGGTTGCCGAGTATGGAGCCAACACCGCGCTGGAAGACATGCGCAACCTGCAGGAGTTGATGGCCAAGTTTCCCCACACGTGAAGAAACCTTCCCGGGTCGACGTGCCGGGAGCGGATCCGATGAGGCAACGCAAGGGAGGCTCCGTTATGGTGGGTCTCGCGAGCGGGAGTGCGTCTTCGGTAGGCGTTACGGAAGTAAATTGCGGACGTACAGGAAAGGAGGAACCGAATGAGACTCGAAGGCAAAACGGCCATTGTAACCGGCGGCGCCCGCGGCAATGGCTTTGCCGCAGCAAAACTTATGGCCGAGGAGGGTGCGGATATCGTCATTGGGGACATCTGCGAGGACATGGAGACCATACCGTATCGGATGTCCACTCCAGAGGTAATGGCAGAGGCGGTGAAAAGCCTCGAGGGACTCGGCGTAAAAGCGCTGGGTATCAAATGTGACGTCCGCAAGGCCGCGGACGTGGAGAACATGGTCGATCGAACCATGGAGAAGTTCGGTAAGGTAGACATCCTCGTCAACAATGCCGGTAATTCCTCGATGATGGCCGTTGCCGATATGAGCGAGCAGGAATGGGATGAAGTGCTCGACACCCATCTCAAAGGGACGTTTCTCTGCTGCAAGTACGTGTTGCCCAAGATGATAGAGGCCCACTCCGGCAAGATAATCAGCATCTCGTCGGTGGGAGGTCATCGGGGATTCGGAATGGGCGCCCACTACTGTGCGGCCAAGCACGGGATCATCGGTCTGACCAAGGCTCTGAGCATGGAAGTGGCCGATCACAACATCAACGTGAATGCAGTCTGTCCCGGGACGGTCTGGACTCCCATGATGCAGGGTATCGCAAGCTTCTTCGGTATGGAGGAGGAAGAGGCCAAGGAAGCTTTTCTCGTAGGGCATTCGTTCAAGGATCGGGAGATCATGCCCGAAGACATCGGTCGCGCGGTACTCTGGCTGGCAACCGAGGACACGCGCTGCATTACCGGACAGAGCATCCTCGTGGACGCCGGCTGGACTGCGCGGGCACCATAGGATTAAGCGACCGTTCGACCCGTTGCCGAGCACGTCCGGGAAACATCATTGGCAGGCATGAGCCGTGCCGACGATGGGACGTGGTTGAAAACGAAGAAAGGAGGTAATTCCAGTGCAGGATCAGATCATTACGGAGGACGTTCTCTCGGAAGATTCGAACGAGGAATGTTCCGAACTTCCCGCCATTGTGGAAGAAATCACCATGGAAGAAATGGCGGTCGACGGTATCTGCGGGATCTACTAGTTCCCGCCTTACGGCCGACTCCCGGCGCGCCAATCCGCGAGTCGGCCTCTTTCAAGGACGAGATAATGCGATCGGAAGTCGTGTACAACCTATGGGACGGAGTTCAGGTACGACGGGAGAAGTTCGGCCTCCTCTTTTACGACTATCGAGGCCCCAGGTTGCATTTCCTCCCATCGAGAGATCTCCTGGCACCGGAATTTTTCCAAGGCCGACGGACCGCGGCGGAACTGGTCGAAGCAATCCGAAGTCGCAAAGGGCTGCCGCAGGAAACCGCGTCCCGGCTGGTGACGGACATCTTGGGAATGCTCCGGGAAAAGGGACTTATCTATGAGCAATCAATATGTTGACATGGGGCTTTCCGCGCCCGTGAACGTGACCTGGGAAGTCACGTACGAGTGCAACCTTTCGTGCATCCACTGCCTTTCCGATTCGGGGAAAAAGAGACCGGGAGAACTGACCACGGGGCAGTGCCGTCGCGTCATAGATCAAATGTCCGCCAATCACGTGTTTCAGTTCAGCATCGGGGGAGGCGAGCCGTTTGTCCGGCGAGACTTTCTTGACTTGATGGACTATGCCCATGAAAAGGGCATTCTTACCTGCATCAGCACCAACGGAACCCTCATTGACGACGATGTGGCCACACGCCTCGATCACAAGCTGGTATACATTCAGGTAAGTTTGGAAGCGGCTTCTGCCGCAGCCAATGACGCAATCAGAGGGCCCGGAAGCTTTGCCCGCGCCGTAAAGGCGCTGGAATGCCTGAAAAAGAGAGGAGTTGAGGTAAGCATCAACACGGTGCTGACGAAATACAGCTTCCCCGAACTCGATGCCCTCCAGGGTCTGGCCGATTCTCTTGGAGCGAAATTCCGGGTATCTCGATTCAGGCCGTCAGGCAGAGGAAAACTCGCCTGGTCGCAGCTCAATGTCTCCAAGGAACAACTGTTGTCGTTCTCCGATTGGTTGAGCGATCATCGCGGCGTATCGACCGGAGATTCGTTTTTCAGCGTGTCCCATGAGGATCGGAGGGGATTGGGTTTGAACATGTGCGGAGCCTGCAAGCTTACCTGTTGCGTGTCTCCCCAGGGTTACGTGTATCCCTGCGCATTTCTCCAGGAACCGGAGTTCAAGGCGGGGATTCTTCCCGATGATTCTTTGTCGTCGATCTGGTCGGAGTCTCCCGTTTTTGAATCCTTTCGACGACTGGAGATCAAATCCTGTGAGACGTGCATGAGGTTTGATTTCTGTCACGGAGGATGTCCTGCAATCGCGTATCACACCCAGAAACGGTTGGGAGTTCCCGATCCGGGATGTCTGGCCAACTGTGTTCAGGTGAAAACACCTTCCCTCGGTGCCGCGTGATGACACGAGTCGAGATACACGGACATTTCAGTCTCATGCCCGGCGTTCGACTCATCGGCGATGCCAAGGGGGGGGTAATTCTCAGAGACGATCCGTTGAGAGCCATTCGTATCAACGGATCGGCCTTTGAGATTCTCGAGAAATGCCGGCAAGGCTTCTCGTTTCAAGACTGGAACGGATCTTTGTCCGGTTCGGCCCGGACGTCGATGGTGAAGCTTCTGGACAGGCTTTGTGAAACCGGCCTCATGGAATGGACGCCGCCGGAAGACCCGTATGAGCCCTCCGTAAGCCTAATCGTGGCGGTATACAATAGAGCCGGAGAGATCGGAGCGTGTTTGGACTCGTTGCTGTCATTGGAATACCCCCGGTCCGGACTGGAGATCATTGTTGTCGATGATGGCTCCAGGGACGGCACATGTGACGTGGTATCCGCGTACGACGTGAAACTCATCGTTCATCCCGAGAATCGCGGGCAGTCGGCTGCTCGAAATCGGGGCGCGAAAGATGCTCGCGGAGACATTATCGCTTTCGTCGACAGCGATTGCATTGCCACTCCGGAATGGCTCAGGGATCTGGTACCGTACTTCCGCGACGAACGCAACGTGCTGGTGGGCGGATACGTTGCCTCTTTCTACACCGAGAGCCTGCTTGACCGGTATGAGGAGGTCCAATCGCCCCTCAACATGGGTGAAGAAACCGTCGTGGGCGCGGGTGTGGAATCGGATTTCTACGTCCCCACCTGCAACATGTTGGTGAGGCGGGACACGTACCTCGAGGTCGGGGGACTCAACGAGGACATGCGGGTCGGAGAGGACGTGGATTTGTGTTGGAGGTTGAAGGAGCACGGACACCGGCTGGTGTACGTTCCGAAGGGTGTGGTGAGACACAAACACAGAAATCGTCTTCTCGAAGGATTCACACGGCGATTTCAGTATGGTGAATCCGAACCGGAGCTTTACCTGGCCCACCGATCAATCGCCAAACACTATCCGTGGCAGCCCTTGTGCATGGTGGTGCTCGGACTGTGTATCGCAGCGCTTGTGACTCGAGAGGTGCTTTTTTTGCCGGCAATTGCCGTCATGCTGATTGCCGAAGTTTTCCTGAGGAAGGACCGGTACGAGCGGCTGATGAACGTAACGCTCACCGCGAGGCAGGTGTTGAGAGCCGTGGCTGAGAAGCACGTTCTCTTGACGGATCATCTGTGCCGGCATGTGGTTCGCTACTATTTGCCGGTATTGGGGGCGCTTGCTATAATAATTCCACAGGCGGTCCCCGTAGTCATTGGGGTGATCCTGTTGCCCTCGGCGGCACAGTACTTCCGGAAGAAGCCTCGCCTCAACTTCGGCACGTTTCTGCTCTTCTTTCTTGCCGAACAGGCCTTTTACCAGACCGGCGTATTGTGGGCCTGCTTGAGACTGCGGAGTTTCAGACCGTATCGTCTCGTGTTCACCGGCGTCCGGGGCCGGCCGCGAAGCGGCATGGTATGCAAGACTGCAAGGATTTAGCGGAAAACTCAATAGTATTCTTGGTTCTTCATGGTGATCTGAAATGACTACCAATAATGACGGTATTGATGCGAAGCGCGATCGGCTTCAGGAGATCCTTCGCGGCATGGGACGCGTGGTCGTGGCCTTTTCCGGTGGGGTGGACAGCACCCTGCTGCTCAAGACGTCCAAGGATGTTCTTGGGGACAATGTGCTGGCCGTTACCGCAAAATCCCCTACCATGGCCCGCCGTGAACAAGGCGAAGCGGAAGAGACGGCCAGGCTCCTGGCCGTGGAGCACCTGGTAGTGGAAACGGACGAGATGGACCTCCCGGAATTCGTGAGCAACCCTCCGGAGAGATGCTACTTCTGTAAGAAGAAGAGGTTCGGCGACCTCATGGAATTGGCGAGATCGCGAGGGTTTCCCTTTGTGGTCGACGGTGAGAACGTGGACGACGCAACCACCGATTTCCGGCCGGGCAGTCGAGCAAGCCGCGAACTTGGCGTGAGAAGTCCGCTTCGGGAGGCCGGGCTGAGCAAGAATGAGGTTCGGGCTCTCTCCAAGGCACTCGGGCTCCCCACCTGGAACAGACCCGCGTATGCCTGCCTGGCGAGTCGGATCCCGTACAACTCTCCGATCACCGCGGAAAAGCTTCGACAAATCGACGAAGCGGAAGAGGCCATAAGGGAATGGGCTCCGGGAACGGTGGTGCGCGTGAGACATTATGGCGACACCGCACGGCTGGAGGTTCAGCCCGACAAGATACCGCTTGTGGCGGAAACAGGCTTTCGAAATCGGATCGTAGGGCGTTTCAAGGAATTGGGATTCACCTATGTAACTCTTGACCTGGAAGGATATGTTATGGGAAGCCTCAACCGGGTCATCGATACGGGGAAATGAACACATGGACGCAAAACAACTGAGAAGCTTGCTCGAGCAAGTCCGCCGGGGCGAAGTCGATCTGGACGGAGCCATGCACCGCCTGAAGAAACTGCCCTTCGACGATCTGGGATACGCCAAGGTCGATCACCATCGATGCATGAGGCAAGGAGTGCCCGAGGTGGTCTACTGTGAGGGGAAGACCATCCCGCAAATCAGGGGAATCCTGCAGCGGATCGCACAGAAACATTGCAACATCCTTGCTTCCAGGGCAAGTCGAGCCGTGTACGAAGCAGTCCGTGAGGAAGTTGAGGACTGCACGTATCACGAACTTGCACGCATGATCGTAATCAATCCCAGAGAAGTCGAGCAAATAGGCAACATCGTCGTAGTGACGGCCGGTACGTCGGACATACCCGTGGCGGATGAAGCGGCGATTACCGCCGAAACCTTGGGGAACCGCGTGAATCGCATCTATGACGTGGGGGTTGCGGGTATTCATCGGCTCCTCGGCTGCTGTGACGAGCTTTTTCGTGCCAACGTGGCGGTCGTGGTTGCCGGGATGGAGGGCGCTCTGGCCAGCGTCGTAGGCGGACTGGTCTCCTGCCCGGTCATCGGCGTTCCCACCAGCGTGGGGTACGGTGCGAGTTTCGGCGGAGTGGCGGCATTGCTGAGTATGCTCAACAGCTGTGCGTCCGGCGTATCGGTCGTGAACATCGACAACGGCTTCGGGGCCGGGTACCAGGCGAGCCTGATCAACAAATTGGCCGCGAAACGCTCCACGGACGAATCGGTACATGAACGAGTTGAGAATTCGGACGAGCCTCCACTGGCCAAAGCGTCTTGCCGAGGAGTTTCATAATTCGTTGTGGCTTGCCGACAGCCACAAGTACTGAAGGTTGCAATGAGAACAGCGTATTTTGACTGTTTTGCCGGCGCGGCCGGCGACATGATCCTTGGGGCTCTCATGGACGCGGGTCTTGCGTTGGACACCCTGAAGGAGGAGATTGCAAAGCTCCGGCTCGGCCGTTACGATCTCCGCGTGGAGAAGGTGGTCAAGCGAGGTATCGGCGGCAGCCAGGCGGTGATTACTATCGATCAGGACCATCACCATCATCACCATAGACACCTTCACCACATAGAGGAGATTATCGGTACGAGCGAGCTTGCCGCCGCGGTAAAAGAGAGAAGTATTCGTATTTTCAGGAGACTGGCCGAAGCCGAAGCCAAGGTGCACCGCACGACCATAGATAAGATCCACTTTCACGAAGTGGGGGCCGTTGACGCGATCATTGATGTCGTGGGTTCCGTCGCGGGACTCGCGGCCATGGGTATAGAAGAAATTTTCTGTTCTCCTCTTCATGTCGGCTCCGGGACGATTCAGTGCGCTCATGGAATCTTGCCGGTTCCCGCTCCCGCCACCGCGGAGCTGATCAAGGGAAAGCCCGTGTATTCCACGGGGGTGGAAGGCGAACTGCTCACCCCCACCGCCGCGGCGATCCTGACTACGCTGGCGTCCGGTTTCGGGCCCATGCCCGCGATGACGGTGGAAACCATAGGCTATGGCGCGGGTACATCCGATCCGAGCATTCCCAACGTCCTCAGAGTAGCCATCGGGAATCGTGATGAGGCGACAGGAGTTCTTGACGGAGAACGAGTGGCCGTCCTGGAAACCAACATCGATGATATGAATCCGCAACTGTACGATTACCTCATCGAGCAAATGCTGGGCATGGGTGCTCTCGACGTGTTTCTGGTTCCCATTCAAATGAAGAAGAACAGACCCGGAACCATGCTCTGCGTTATCTGCCGGCCGGAACTCCTGAACCCTTTTGCGGAGTTCCTCATCAGGGAGACCACCTCGATCGGGCTCCGATGGAGGATCGACGATCGACTGAAGGCCGCGAGAACAATCAAGGAAGTGCCGACGAAATTCGGGCCGGTAAGATTCAAAGTGGCGCATCTCGGCACCGACACGGTGAACGTTGTTCCGGAATATGAGGACTGCAAGCGCGTGGCATTGGAGCAGAAGATACCTCTGAAAGAGGTGATGGAGGACCTGAGAAGGATTACGATCAATCCGGACGTTCGGGAGTGAATGAGGGAACGTGGAAACCGTACTTTAGTCGCCGTAATGTCGGCGCAAGTTGCGTCGAGTCGAATGTCCTAGGAAAGTCTCGAACGGGTCGATTTCCATGAGTTCAGCTCGTGAAGCAAAGGTGTCGGTTCTCGAATTGTGCAGCCTGTGGGAGAGTATCCTTGAGGAAGAGGGGCTGTCCGAGGAAGTGCACTACCGAATTCGCAAACTCATTGACCGGACGCGCGCGCTCACGGACAAGATGTTCGTCAAGACGCTCAAAGGACGGGAAATGATCGCGGAATGTGCGGACATGAGTCGGGCCGTACAGGACCACGTGAGTGCGGATCGGGACCGGTTGTATTCCTTGTTGACGCACTTGGAAAGCGTCCATGAGGATTTTCTCAAGAAAACGTATGAGTTTCGAGTGAAGGCAGGGTAAACTGTCCGTGAGACGTCGAGACCGGACCGCACGGGCATTCGCCGCGCAAGGACGGGAAGCTTTCCCGAGAACTCGTCCCTTGGATCGCCACGAGAGGAAGCAGCTTGACTCAGAGTGCACAGCAGTCGGAGATATGCGACGACTCTCTGTTGAAGTTTGAAGTCCCGGAAATCATACACGGCCACGGCGCGCTTTCCAAGATAGGGCAATGCGCCAAACGGCTGGGTGGAGAGTGCGTTCTTGTCGTTACCGATCCGGGCATCATAGAGGTCGGTTGGCTGGATGAGACACTGAAATACCTTGAGAAAGAAGACCTTAAGTACGTCGTGTACGATAACGTGGTGACCAATCCACGCGATTTCCAAGTGGAAGAAGGGGTCGGTCTCTACCTTGCGAAGAAGTGCGACGTCATTGTGGCGGTCGGGGGAGGCAGCCCCATCGATACGGCAAAAGGCATAGCCATTCTGGCCTCAAACCACGGTTGCATAAGCGATTACGAAGGTTGTAACCAGGTTGTACATCCGATTCCACCCATGGTCTGTGCTCCCACCACCGCGGGAACGGGAGCTGACGTAACCCAGTTCGCGGTCATCACCAATTCCCAAAGAAAGATGAAGATGACCATTCTGAGCCGGGCGATCATGCCGGACATTTCGCTTGTGGACCCGCTCGTGCTCCAAACAAAGTCACCCGAACTGATCGCGGCCACCGGAATGGACACGTTTACCCACGCTCTGGAAGCGTATGTGTCCTCCCTGTCATGGCCCCTGACCGACCCGCATGCCATCCACTCCATTGAATTAGTGGCAAAACACCTGGTCAATGCGTTCCGTTACCGGACGATCGAGTCGTTGGAGGGGATGTCCATCGCGAGTCTCGAGGCGGGAATAGCCTTTTCAAACGCCATACTGGGGGCCGTGCACGCCCTGGCTCACCCGGTCGGCGGACTGTACGACATCCATCACGGAATTGCCAACTCGATACTCCTTCCCGCGGTTGTGCGCGAAAATCTTGAGCATTCCATTGAAAAGTACGCACAGGTTACCGCCGCGATGGGGGTGGACACAAGCAAGATGACCTCACGTCAAGCTGCGTACCGCCTGCTCGAGGAAATTGAGAACTTGACCGCGGACCTGGGATTGCCGGCCAAGTTTTCGTCGCTGGGGATCGGGCCCGACGACATTCCTCTTATGGCCGGGCTGGCTCAGCAAGACATTTGCATGCTGACGAATCCTTGCCGCTACGAACTTGAAGAGATAGAACAGCTTTATCGAGAGGCCTTGTGACGAATTCATGGCAAAGGGAATGAAAGACCACACGTACGATTTCAAAGGTCTCGGTTTTTCAAAGATCGGCCACTTCAAGGAAGTCCGATCGAAGATCAAGGAACTTGAAGACCTGAACATCGAGCTCGCGGAGCGCCACAATAAGCTTGAAGCGATCATCAACAGCATGAGCGACGGATTGACCATTCTGGACGCCAATCTGAAGGTCATCTATGTCAACAAAGTCCAGGCCGCGATGTTTCCGGACGTCCAGTTGGTAGGAAAAACGTGTCACGAAGTGTTCTTCCGAAAAGAACAATCGTGTCGCAATTGCCATGCGCTCCAATCCATACGGACCCGGGAGACGTACCGCGGTGAAACCCGCATGAGAGAAGGGGGTATGGTGGGGCGATACTACGAATGGACCATTTCGCCCGTCATCGATCCATTCGGTCGGGTCTCACAGATCGTTCTGCTCATGCGGGACATCACCCAGAGAAAAGAATATGAACTCAAGCTCATGCAGGCGGATAGAATGGCCGCCATCGGTTTGCTGGCCGGGAGCATCGCACATGAAATCAACAATCCGCTTACGTCCATCGCGGGGTTTGCCGAAGGGCTTCTCAGGCGCCTGAAAAAGGCGCCGCAATCCTCATCGGATAAGGTGTTGGAATCTTTTGAGGAATACCTGCAGATCATCTTCGACGAGGCGTACCGATGCAAAGACATCATCCAGAACCTTCTTGATTACAGCCGGAAATCTTCCGACGGGAACGAAGCTCTGGAGATCAATCACATCATCCGGGAAACGATCTCACTGCTCAGGCAACACGCAAAAGATCATCACATAACAATTGCGGTCCCGGACGGTCAGCCGACCGAGGAGGGATGGGTCACCGGGAACGGGTCGCAGCTCAAGCACCTGTTCCTGAACATCTTCAACCTGGCATTCAAGGCGGTGGATCGGGGCGGCACGATCACGACCTCGCAACGTTATCTCGGGGACGTCATTGAGGTGGTGATATCCGTCACCGGCAACGAGGATCATGCCGCGAAGTGGCAGGACCTGCTCGATACGTGGTGCTTCGCCGACCGGCCTCCGATCGGCTCTCCCATCAACGTATCGGTGTGTTACAGTATTATGCAAAACCACAACGGCGATCTCGTTTTCGAGAGCCACGAAAACGGCACGGCAAGCTTCACCCTGAGATTCCCTGCGGAGAAGCAGGTCCGGGAGGAAGCTCCGCAGGTATGAATGTCCGCACTAGGGCTTCGCCGGCTCGCTCACCATCTCCCACAATACGATTTCCACGGGTTCGGCCAGGATGTCGCCGCTTTTGACGAGGAAGTCCTTGAGGTAAGGCATCTCGAGGTGCTCGTCAAGGGCCTTCTTGCCGATCCAGTTCTCGTAGAGCATCAACCGGCCCTTGTCCTGCAGCGAAACGTGGAGATCGTAATTGATGCAACCGGCTTCGTTGCGAGTGGGTCCGACAAGATTCATGACGGCCTCTCGGACCTTGTCCTCCATGCCGGGTTTGGCTCTGAAATTCGCTATGACCGTGATTTTCTTGTCAGCCATGTTCTTTCCCTCCCAGATCTTCCCAGTTATCACACGCTCCCTGGGGAGGTTTGAGTTTGTTCAGTTTCCGGCACATTCCTCTGGCAGATGCCTTGACGTTCACCACGTCATCCTCGCAGAGTTCCCGATTTCCTCCCCAGTCTTTGCATCTGCCGCACACCTGTTTCGTTTCGTCTAAATCCATGTGAGCGCTCCCCTATTCCTGTTTCTCGAAAAACTCCTTTCCCACCCCGCAATTGGGGCAGAACCATGAGTCCGGAAGAGCCTCAAAATCGGTGTCCGGGTCGATTCCGTTTTCCGGATCTCCCACAGCCGGGTCGTACACATACCCGCATGCCGTGCATTCCCATTTGGCCATATCGGTCCTCCATCTTCGTTTCTAAGTGCTCTTCGGCACAAATACGGTCCCACATTATTCGCTTCTTGAGATTGCCACGCCCTCCCAAAGCCTCGGGCTCGCAATGACATGGTTCAGCGTATTGTCGTGACCCAAACCGCGTGCAGCCTCGAGTGTGTCATTGCGAGGATCGCAGTCCCGCGCAGAACGCGGGAAAGCAATCTCGACGCGGAAGAAATGTGCGGCCGTGTTTATGCCACAGAGCACTAAGGTTGAAGACGGTCACTCCAGCCCGCATACGCGCATCAGCCTGTCTTTCCCTTCCTTTTGCATGATGACGCCAAGCCGCATATTTCTCGTTTGGTGCCGTTGGGATGCACCACGATAATACTTCAGGAGCTTGTCCAGGATGTCGAGGACTTCGTCATCACCGAGATTCCGGGCCAAGACCTCGCCAAGTGTCGGGTCCTTGCCTCCCGCGCCTCCGGCCATCAGAATCCAACCCTTGGGAAGACCTATGATTCCAATGTCCTTGATGGCCGGCTCCACGCATGAGTTGAAACACCCTGCAATGCCGATCTTCACCTTGGCCTGGATCTTGGGAAAAGGATAAAAGTTCTCAGCTACCTTACCGGCAAAGGTGATGGTGTCCCTCTGTCCTCGCGAACAGAAAGTGTTCCCCGGGCACACCTTTATGTACTGCCTGCAAAGCTCGCTGCCTTGCACCGGTTTGATGCCGAGATCTTCATACGCGGCATCGATATCTTCTTCCTTGATTCCTATGAGCGCCAATCGCTGCGCGCCTGTGAGCTTCAGGGTTTGAGCGCCGTACTTCTTGGCCGTTTGTGCAATGCGACGAGCGGTGGGAATGTCCAGCACACCGCCGATGGGACCGGCCATGAGGGCATACGTTTCCCCGTCTCTCTGGAGGACGGCTGCTTTGGAAAGGATATCGTCTTTCATGGTGCACGGCTCCCTTATCCCGAGAGGACGGCCCTCTTGAAGTCATCAACTCCCATTTTGTCGATCACCCTTCCGAGCCGCACCTTGGCAGGCGACCCACTGGTACCAAAGAAGTGGATGATGCGGCGCACCAGATCCTCTGCTTCCGCGTCATTAAGACCTTGTGCGAATACATCGCCGAACCTCGGCTTGGCGCCGCAGTTTCCGCCTGCCGTTACGGTCCACCCGTCAGGCATTCCCCTGAGCCCGATCTCCTTTACCAACGGCGCAGTGCAGGAGTACTCGCAGCCCGCCACCCCTATCTTGAACTTGGCAGAAAGCTGATACCCGTGGTACAGCGCGTCCAGCCTCATCCCCATACCCATTGCATCCTGTTTGCCGTGCCTGCAATAGGTGGTTCCCGGACAGAATTTCACCATTCGTACGCGCTGCCCTATGGCCCAACCAATAGCCATTTGCAAGTCTTGCCAAATTCGATCGAGATCCTCTTCCTGCAGCCCAATGATGGCCACTCGCTGACCCGCGGTGATCTTGAGGGCTTTGGCCCCGTACCGTTCCGCGATGTCCACCATTCGTCCGAACGCGTCGGCATCGATAAAGCCTCCGGGGATGTGAGGAGCGATCGCGTAGGTATGCTTGTCGGCCTGGAGAACGGCTCCCTTTTCTTCCAGAATGTCGGCTTTCATGGTGCACCTGCATGTACCTCGACGCGCAACGGCTTCTGAACCTTTGTGCTCATTGGCGTAAATGGGGTTGCCTTTACCGGAACCGTCTCCCCGTCGGAGGCCGGGGCCCGGTCTTCTTTTCCTGGCCCCCGGCTTTCGTCGGAGAGACGGCGGGGATCCCGCGTTCCGCGGGACCCTACGATCTGCGACTCATTCCGAAGAGCCGACGACCGAAGATTACTCGAGAATTAAAGATTCTCGAGCACATCGTCGGCAACGTCCTTCAGGCCCAGTTCTTCCAGCTTTTCGCGGGTGGGGATGCCGGTCTCCTTGTCCCATCCTCTCAGCTGGTAATACTCGTCCTTCATCTGCTCGAACTTCTCCTTGTCGAGCACGGCACCCTTGTACTTTCCTTTTTTCAACGGTTGTTCAAAGAACTTCTTGGGAAGCGAATCGTCGCAGCGACGCAATCCCTGCCGGACATCGAACATGCGCTCCAGGTTGCGGACTCTCTCCGATACCTTCAAGAGCTGGGAAACATCCCAGTCCTTACCCGTCACGTCATTGAAGTAGTTCGTGGCCATCTCCACGTCATTGAAGATGAACAGTCCGTACAGCCACTTGCAGATGCCGAGGCTGTCCGGCACGCGTTCCATGTGCTCGGAGATTATTACCGCGAGCGGTTTTCCCTTGTACTCGGACGGTATGGCGGCTTCCTCGCTGCCGAACTGTTCCTTTGCCACCTGCTGGAACCATTCCGGGGCATGATGCCAGTCCACCTCCAACAGACTTGACCGCAGAGGCAGCGGGTCGCCTCTATGTCCCACCGCCTGACCGAGCCCCGATGCCTTGAAGGCCCTGAATTCATACGCGTGGGGAGCCAAACCCTTCACCTGATCCACCTTGTCGAGCGCTTCCGGAGAAAAGTTTCGGGCTGCCGCTTTCTGTCCTTCGGCCAAGAGATCGCCGTATCCCTCACGGTTGGCGATCTTCAGAATCGTGGTGAGGATTGCCTCCTTGTTGCCGCGCTCCATGGGGATCCCGTCGGTATCCTTTGCCGTGATGATCCCCTCGTGATGGAGTTCCATCAAGAGCCCTATTGAGGCCGATGTTTCCGTGCAGTCCATCCCGAGGCGGTTGGTAAGCAAAGTTGCCTCCCAGAACACATCCATGTCCAGGTTCCAGACACCACCGGTGAAACCGCTCCACGGTTCGCAAGAGGTGACTCCCTTGCCAAGACCCGGGACGTCGAGAAAGTTCATGCAACGATTGGGACAACAAAAACAGCCGGTATTCTTCAACTGAAACTTTTCGACGTATTCCGGCCCTTTGTAGTTGTTGATGATCTCTTCCCAGGCGACATCCTCGAAATATCCCACCGGAAAGAAGCTGAAATCGTACATCATGGTCATGGATCGGGCCACGCCCCAATTGGACAGCTCCTGGTACGCCGGATGTTCGCGCATAAACTGGATCACTTCCAGAGACCGCTTCAGCATCTCATCCGGTCGAGCAATTTTCACCGCGCCTGAACCGCGAACCGCGATGGCCTTGAGGTTCTTGGAACCCATGACCGCGCCCATGCCGGTCCTCCCCGCGGCGTCTCCGGTTTCGGTGATGAGGCACGCGAAGCGAACGAGCCGCTCACCTGCAGGCCCAATGCACACCACCTTGACCTCGGGATCGCCGAGATCGGCCTGGATCGTCTTTTGGGTCTCGAACGTGTCCTTTCCCCAGAGCCGGCCGGCGTCTCGGATTTCAACACGGCCGTCGTTTATCAGAATGTAGGCGGGCTTTTCGGCTTTGCCCGTGATGATGATGTGGTCGAAGCCCGCGTACTTGACTTCAGGTCCCCAATAGGCCCCAAAGTTGCTTTTGGCCCTCAACTTGCTCATCGGCGATAACGCGGTCACATCCACTCGACCCGAGCCGGGCATCGCGGTTCCCGTTAACGGTCCTGTACTGAAGATCAGCGGATTTCCCGGATCCAAGGGGTCTGTTCCGGGAACATAGTTTTCATAGATGAGACGAACTCCGAGTCCTCTTCCGCCAAGGTATTCATCAATGTATGGTTCGGTCGGTTCGGTCGTAACCGTGCCCGAGCTTAGATCGATCCTGAGAATCTTTCCTACCCAGCCGTACATCTTATTCGCCTCCTATGGCCTTCTTGACCAACAAAGGTATCCGATCGGCGTTTGCCACCAGTTTCACGCGGACTTCGTTCGATACTTCCTCGAAAGTGAGGGCCCCGGTAGGGCATACCTTGACGCAGGTCGGATCGCCGTCACACAGGTCGCACTTGAGGACTTTCCCCGTGTCGCGGTCGACGAAGGTCGCGCCGAATGGGCAGGCAAACACACAGCTCAAACAACCGATGCAGCTCGTTGTATCCACGGTCATCGCATTGGTATCGTAGTTCCTGTACGTGGCATGCCGGGGACAGACGATCTCACATGCCGGCTCTTCGCAGCGCATGCAATTGATGGGAACGAACATGCCCTCTTGTTCCCATTTGACCACGTGAATCCTGCCCTTGGAAGGGGCGCAGACACCGTAGTGCTTCAGCGAACAATACGTTTCGCAGGATCTGCATCCCGAGCATTTTTCCGCATCAATTATCAGTGTTTTCATGGTAAACGTCTTTCCTCCTCTTATCCGGAGACGCGGCGCGGATTCGCGAACCTACGGTTTCCGACCCGCGATCCGGGAGAGATTCAGAACGGTAGGAGGCTTGCCTCAATGTTCTTCTTTGTCTCTTCCCGAGTTCTGTTTCCATACTTGGATAGTTCAACGGCCCTCCGTGCGATGCGGCAGTGAAGCGCGTTGTTCTGCGCGGCCGTGTCGAGAATGTCCAGTTCCTGCACCATCCCGCGCTCGTCAACGCGATAGCGGTGAACGATGAGCCCCTGAGGTGACTCGATCGCGGCGCCGGCCTGTTGCCCGATTGCCTGAGGTATCGTCCGAACGGCCGGGCCGGTCAGTTTCTCCTGATCATACAGAACCGTCATCTGTTCCGCTGATTGAATCAGCTCCACGAGCAATGCCCGGTACGCAGCGGCGAGGCTGAAATGAGGGGGTGGACCCAATGACTCGATGAAACGCCCGCGTTCCTCCTCAGCCTTTGGCGTAGACGGTTCGAGCCCCCTGTTGAGCCGGGCAAGTGGACCGACAAAGTAGAGACCGTCTCCATCGGCCGCGGCCAAAACGTTCCGTCCCTTGCCCTTCAAGCACGCGAAGGGTTCGTAGGACCAGGGCTCGTGAAAGAGTTCAACCTTGTCGAAGACATCCGCCGGAGTGAAGCGGTCGATTTCCTTTCCTGTCCGGTCACTCACGACGATGGCGGCGTCCGCATCGTCACTCATGCTCATGGATGACATGGGCCCAGGGGAGACTTCGTTCAAAGCCTCACCGGCTTCCGAAGCGTTCAAGAGGGTCCCGCCGCAGAACTCGGCAAATTTGACCGCAAAGATCACGCAGGTATCGCCGATCTCTGCAAGCCTGTTGTAGCTCTGAGGCTTGACGTATCGGCTCACACCGCCGGCCGCTGCGGTCAAGGGATGCTCGGCACGCCCACCCAGAATGACCGCGGCCTCTTGAGCGAGGGACAGACACTGCATGACTTCGTCAAATACGTGGCGGAGGAACCGGGGTGGTCCGAGTGTTCTCACCGCGGAGTGACGATCTGCGAGCGGGTCCTCCAGAGAAGTGAGGAAGAAGAAGAGCTTCCTCAGGTGATGACTGAAGACCAGAGTTTGAAGCAGCGCCTGTCTCATGTTGACCGCCGGAGGCGGGGGCTCCACGTTGAAGAGCCTGTCCAGCGTGACGGCCGACGCGATATGATGAGCAGGTCCCAGCAGGGTCAATATGCGAGGGAGTTCCTCGACCGGTCGTCCCTTACAGATCGCGCCGAGATCTCTCGGTGCCGTGACCTGATAATAGACCTTGAGTTCCTCACCGCCGTTGTAAACGGCGACCCGCGCGGGATGCTCCCGCCATCTCAAAGGCTCAAAGAACGTCGCCTGCATCATTCTCATCCTTCGCCGGCCCAACCGGCAAGGCACATTGAGCGGCCATGGTATAGCGGTACAAAGTACCGGCAAGATCCACGAACTCGTTGCTCATGGCTTCGATCTCGTCCGCGTTTGCAGAATCGAATGTGGAAGTGACGGCGGACACCATCTTTGCCCCGGGATCGTAGACCGCTTCGGCCTTGCCGAAACATCCACGGCACGGAGCGCCGGCCGCGGTGCAAAGCCCGCCGCACCCTTCACGGGTGGCGATTCCCTGGCAGAGCACTCCCTGCTCCAGGAGGCATCGGCCGGGATCCGGGTCGATTGCGTACGGTCGAAATGCCGATCGAAACTTCTTCTCTTCCTTCACACGGGAGCAACTTGCGCACACCGCCTTCTCGCCGGCAAACGTGCCGCCTTTCGGGGGAAGTATCCCGGAGGTTATGCACTGGGAAATACGTTCCGGGAGGCGGGATGCCGCGTAGGAGATTCGCGACGTGCACTCGCCCGGGCAGAGCAGCGCCTGAATTGCAGACCACAAGAGATTCTTCGGCGGAGGACACCCGGGTACGACATAATCCACATCAACGATCTGCGACAGAGCCGAGACTCTCGACTCGGTTCCCGGCAGCGCGGGGTCGATGCCCTCATCTGCGCCGGCAGAATTCCCCTCGTCGCGGACTGCGGCCAGGTTCACCAGTCCCGGCATGCCGCCGAACGCGGAGCACGCCCCGACCGCGAGCATGATGCGAGTCTTCTCCCGCAGTTTCAATGCCGCCTTTCGATCGGCCGCGGTGCGGACGGCACCGGCAAACATGCAGAGGTCGATTCGGTCGACATGGTCCAGATCCTGCCATTGGCTTCCCGTAACGTAGGGCCAGAACGCGATGTCGGCCCAGGGAGTCACCGGGCTTATCTGGAAGTGAACGTCCAGTACGGAGTTCTCGCAGGCCGAGCAACCGGTGGCCGTAAATACTGCGAGTTTCTTCTTTGCCACCTCAAGCCGCTCCTTTCGCGGATCTCCGCTGCGGAGGAACGTACGGACCCAGGCTGCGAATCTCTTCAACCATCTCATTCACCACCTTTGCATATCGGGGTCCTTCCGACGCGGCGATCCATTCCAAACGAAATCGCCCGTCCTCCACGCCGAGTTCCCGCAGCAGGCTCTTGAGCAGGAACGATCTTCGTAATGTCTTGATATTTCCCGATATGTAGTGGCAATCCCCGGGGTGGCAACCACCGATCAGCACTCCGTCGGCTCCGTCCGCGAACGCCTTCATCACGTAGCTGGGATCGACCATTCCGGAACAGTTGACCCGTATCACCCGGACGTTGGGGAGCTGTGTGAGACGTGCGACCCCCGCCGCATCCGCAGCCACGTACGAACACCAGTTGCAGAGGAAGGCTATGATTCTTGGTTCAAACCGGTTCATATGAAAGTCCTCCGATCGGCCGGCAAGGCCCTGTACACAATGGGAGGAGACGGTTCCCCCAAACGGTAAGTAATCATGCAAGAATTCCTTCGATTTGTGCAAAGATCTGGTCGGGCGTGTAGTGAGCCACCGCGATTGCCGCCGCCGGACAGGCCGCGGCGCACGTGCCGCACCCTTGACAAAGGGCAGCGTTGATGACTGCCAGCTTCGTCTGTTCACTGAATGAGATTGCATCGTAGGCACACAATCCCTCACAGGTCTTGCACCCGGTGCAGAGTCTCTCGTTCAATTGAGCGGTAGTGGGCTCGATCTCGACCTGCCCGATGCTGAACAATGTGAGAACTTCTCCCGCGGCCGCTCCGCCCTGTGCAACGGATTCCGGGATATCTTTCGGGCCCTGAGCCGCACCGGCAAGATAGATGCCGCTCAAAGACGTCTCTACCGGACCCAACTTCGGATGGAGTTCGATGAAGAAGCCGTTCTTGTCGGTGGCGAGGTTGAGTGCCCGGGACACGTTCATATAGTCTTGTTGCGCGGTCAGGCCGGTAGCCAGTACCACCAGATCGGCCTCCACCTCCACCGGACCGCCGGCAAGGCTGTTCTCTCCACGGACCACAAGTCGGCCTCCTTCTTCAAAGACCTTGGCCACCCGGCCCCGGATGTACTGGGCATTCTCCTCTTCGATTGCCCGTCTCAGGAATTCCTCGTACCCTTTGCCGCCGGTTCTGTTGTCAATGTAGAAGACATAGGCCTGGCCGTCAGGGTTATGGTGCTTGAAGATGCTCAACTGCTTGGCCGAGACCATGCAGCACACCTTGGAGCAATATTCCTTTCCCTTTGCCGGGTCCCGAGAACCGACACACTGGATGAACACGACGCTCTGAGGGACCTCTCCATTGCTGGGCCGGACCACCCGCCCGGAGGTCGGTCCCGATGCATTACACAGGCGCTCGAACTGAAGGTTCGTGATGACATCGGGGTACTTGCCGAAACCGTATTCCGGATACTGTTTGGCATCGAAGATGTCCACACCGGTAGCAACGACGATTGCGCCGACATCCAGATCGCGGATCTTCTCCTTTTCGCTCAAGTCTATAGCCTGCGGCCCGCATTTCCGCACACATTCACCACACTGACAGCAGATTCCGCAGGAAAGGCACCGTTGTCCCTCAGCCTTGGCCATCTCCTCGGTAAATCCGAGCTCGATGGCATCGAAGGAGTGTTTTCTCTCTTCCGGTGCGAGCATGGGCATGCGACCGCGTTCGACGGGTTTGGCCCGAACCCGTTCCGACTCTTTGAGATCCTTGTCGACCGGTCGCTCTTTCATTTCCACCGGCCGCAAGCCGCCGTGCTCGATGTAGTGGTGGATAGACAATGCCGCTTGGCGGCCGTGGGACACGGCTTGCACAAACGTTGCCGGACCGAGCATTCCGTCACCGCCGCAGAAGACTCCCGGCCGACTGGTGGCCAGCGTGTCGGGATCGGCGGCAATACGACCGCCCGGGGCAAGCTCCAGTCCGAGCCCGCCGATGATATCGCCGTCCGAAGACTGGCCGATGGCAACGAGAACCGTGTCGCACTTCAACTCCATGCACTCGGATTCGTCATACGCCGGATTAAACCGGCCGCTTTCATCGAAGACCGATGTGCACCGCTTGAATTCCACTCCGGATATCTTGCCGTTCTCTCCCAGGAAGCGCGTCGGTCCCCACGAATTGTGGAGAATTAACCCCTCTTCGAGCCCTTCCTCGATCTCCCGTTCCCACGCAGGCATCTCCTCTCTTGACTCGAGACATGCCAACACGACCGTTTCCGCGCCGAGCCGGATGGCACTGCGGGCCACGTCAAGCGCCACATTGCCGCCGCCGATGACCACGGCCGTCTTGCCGATCTTGACTTCCTCACCCAGCGTATAGTTTCTCAGCATCTCTACGCCGCCGCCGACTCCGTCAAGATCCTCGCCTTCGACGTTCAGGCGCCGGTTCACATGGAGGCCCGTTGCGAGGTACACAGCCTTGAATCCGTCCTGGTCCAGACTGTCGAACGTGATGTCTTTGCCGAACGTGACGCCGGTCTTGACCTGCACGCCCATGTTGAGGACATTCCGGATCTCGTGGTCGAGCACGTCTCGGGGGAGCCGATAGTCAGGAATTCCCACCGCGAGCATGCCGCCCATGACGGGCAACTTCTCGAAGATCGTCACCTGGTAACCCTCGAGCGTCAGAAAATACGCGGCCGACAGACCCGAGGGGCCGGACCCGATGACCGCGACTTTCTCTTCGCGACGTTCCTTGAGCGGAGGATTTTGCTCCAAACCAAGTTCACGGTCGCGGTCACCGAGGAAGCGCTTGGTGTAACAGATTGCGGACGGAGCATCGATCTGACCGCGTTTGCACGCGTCTTCGCAGGGTCGCACGCAGATGCGTCCGCACACTGAGGCGAACGGCATGCGTTCTCGGATCAGCGTCAGCGCCTGATCGAACCTCCCGACCCCGGCGAGCGTCATGTACCCCTGAACATTTACGCCGGCAGGACACGCTGCCTGGCATGGAGGCATGCCGGCTCTCATGATCGAATATTTGTTGGGTATGGCCTGTGGGAACGGACGGCTGATCGGATGCCGTGTCGTCATTCCGAGCTCAAAAGGGCTCGAAACGTCTATCGGGCAGACCTCCTCGCAGTCGCCGCAACCGGTGCATGTCTCCAGGCTTACATACCGGGGTTTCTGGAGCACCCGGACGTTGAAGTTCCCCACGAAGCCGGTCACTTCCATGATCTCGGACTTGGTGAGTATCTCGATGTTGGGATGGCGACCAACTTCGCTCGTCTTGGGAGTGAGAATGCAGCCCGAGCAATCGAGGGTGGGGAAGGTCTTGTCGAACTGTGCCATCTTTCCGCCGATGATCTCTTCCCTCTCGACGAGATAGACTTGATATCCCGCATTGGCAATCTTGATCGCGGCGGTAATGCCCGCAATACCTGCACCGAGAACGAGAACCTTGGGATTGACCGACGTGGTCGATCCCTTCAGAGGTTGGTGATGGACAACCCTGCTGATTGCACCGCGCACGAGGTCCTTGGCTTTGTGGGTCGCGGCCTCCTCGTCTTCCAAAACCCACGAGCAGTGTTCCCGTATGTTGACCATTTCAAAGTTGTATTGATTCATTCCCGCCTGAGAGACCGCGTTGCGAAACGTGGGCTCATGCATTTTCGGCGAACATGAAGCCTCAACCACGTAGTCCAAACCAAGCTCTGCGATGTCGTCCCGGATCATCTTCTGACCGGGTTCCGAGCACATGTACTTGTAGTGCCTGGACACCGCCACGTGTTCCATTTCAGCGCCAAGCTCTTCGGCAACTCGCGCGCAATCCACCTTTCCGCCAATATTGGTGCCGCAGTGGCAGATGTACACCCCAACCTTTTTCATTACGTCAACCCCTTGTTCTTCAACAGTATGAGGGGATCGTGAATGTGGTGATCCATTCCAAGCGCCGAAGGGGAGATCCCGAAGCTCAGTCCCATCAACTCGGTGAAATAGAGAATCGGGAGCGAATATTTCGTCCCATGGTGTGCGCGTACATCGTCCTGGCGCATGTCGAGATTCGCCTGACACAACGGGCAGACCACGACGAGTGCATCCGCCCCGCGATAGGCCGCCTCGCGGATGAGCCTGCCGCACAATTCGGTCACCTTCTCGGTCTTGGCGAGCGCCAATGCTGCGCCGCAACATTCCGCCTTGAAGTCCCAGTCGAGGACGACCGCGCCCAGTGCATCCAGGATCTCGTCCAAGGAACTCGGATTCTCCGGGTCATCGAACCGGGTCACCTTCGGCGGCCTCACCTGATAGCAACCGTAATAGGGTATCAATCGCAGGCCCTTCAGAGGCTTCTTGACGTTTTCCCTTATAGTCGCCAGACCCACCTCGTTCCGTATGTATCCCAGAAGGCTATGAACACTGAGTTCGCCTTGAACCGTGGTCTCGATGGCAGTCTCGACCCGCTGCTTGAGTTGCGGATCCGCTTTCATCTCCTGCTGTGCGCTTGCCAATCGTCTGAAACAAAACGGGCAGGGAACAACCACATCGCCGACTTGCCGTCTCTCGATCTGCGCGATGTTGTGAGCGGAGAGTGCGACCGACAATACTCGGTTCATCTTGAGGGCCGGTGAAGAACCGCAGCAACTCCAATCCGGAGCTTCCTGGAGATCGACGCCCAGCGCGGAGCATACTTGTCGGGTGGAAAGATCGTAGGGTCGTGCGGTACCTTCGAGCGAACATCCGGGGTAGTAGGTTGCCTTCATAGGCTATTCCCCCTCCCGAGTGCTTTCCACTCTCTTGAATATTCGCTCGACCTTGTCGTCCTTCTTTCCCGCTCTGAAAATTTCCAGGGGGCCGATGGCACCTTTCTTCATGAGCGCGATCCCCTTGTCCATGTCTTTCAGCGGGTTCATTGTCATAAGGTTGAACAAAGCAACAGTCCGCAATTCCTTGACTCGACCGTATTTTCGGACCGATTTCAGGAAAAGATCCTCGAACAGGTGAATCTCGCGTTCGGAAGGTGTGATCCCCTCTCGGGCGGCCGTTTCGCACAGCGCCGTGGCCAGCTCGTAGACGTTGATGTCAACGGGGCAGCGTGTGACGCACGAACCGCAACTTACGCAATACCACCACATGGGATTGGTGAGGGCATGGTCTTTCATGCCCGCGAGGATCTGGGCGATCAATTGCCTGGGGCCTCCCGTCTCGGGGGATGCAACGGGGCAACTCCCCGTGCACTTTCCGCACTGCAGGCATTCGAGCAGTCTCTGTCCGCTCTTGTTCATCATGTCGTTCAGGAAGACCCGTTCCGAGGAATTGCCGGTGAGTCGTAACATCTTGGAATCCTATGGTTTGGAGAATGATTGAGCGATCCGGGCCGCTGCTCGATCTCGCCGATCCCGCACCACGCCGTCCGCCGTCCCATAGGTGAGTGCGCCGGTCGGACACTTGAGCGCGCACGACGGCCAGAGTCCCCTGTCCACACGCTCACGACAGCCGTCACACTTGGCGATCTTCCCCGTGGCGGTGTTCAATTCGGGAACACCGTATGGGCACGCAACCGAGCATGTCCGACACCCGATACACATGTCCGGATCCGAAAAGACGATGCCGTCGTCCCTCTTCTGCATGGCTCCCGTGGGACATGCGTAAACGCAGGCGGGTTCTTCGCAATGGAGGCATGTCTGGTGCAGATAGTGCATGACAAGGCCGCCGTTGTGTTCCGTTGGTCCCAGCCTGATTACCTTGACGGTGCGGGGTCCTTCCGGAAGGTCATGCTCGAGTTTGCAGGCCGTTTGACAGCTGAAGCACCCGATGCAGAGTGACGAGTCGGCCGAAAGCACGTTCTTCTTGTACACCTTTCGATTATCCTCGTTCATGTCGTTGACTCTCTCAGGGCCTGGACAGCCTCTTCAAGCGGCATGTCCTTCTTTCGAACGATACCCCGCTTTTCGCCCATCCCCTGACGTACCCCGATCAGCCGTTCCGGGACCATGCGTGTGAGATAGGCAGTGCCCTCCATGCCGCCTTCGGAAGCTTCCACAACGATTTCGTCACCGTTTTCGATGCCGAGTCTGCGTGCAGTGGTCGGGTTTATCTCCACAAGCCGGTCGTTCAGTAGCTCCTTGGTCCACGGCCACCACGAGCCGGAATCCCGATCCCGGAAGACCACATGAGAGGCCTCGAGGCACAGGGGGAACCGCTCGTCCTCTTCAGGCTCCGCCTCGGCAGGCGATTCCGCCTCAACAGGGACCATCCTCCCATCAGCCGTTGGACACATGGGCGGCTGGGCCTTCACCGGAGATCCACCGTCTGTGGGCCATGTCGCATGCACCCGAGGCGTCCCAGGAGACGCAAGCACATCCACCGTGAGCCCTGAAGTGACGGGGCTCTCCCGGAGGAGCCGGTTGAAGAACGCTCGATGATCGGCACGCCCGTCCTCGCCCGTCCAGGGGAAGAACTCCTCCCAGCCGAACCGTTGGGCGAGGCCGATCCAGAATTCCAGTCCCGATCGGCATCCCGGCTTTGGCTCGACAATCTTCGGAGCCCATTGAACGGCTCGATCGTTGTTGAAGCAAAGCGTGTCCCGTTCGGCCCAGGAAACTGCCGGGAACGTGATGTGGGACAGGTTGCAGGTCCGGTTGGGAAACGATCCGAAGTATGAGACGAGTTCCATGGCCGGAGCATTTTTCCCCAGAATTGCGAGAAAACCGGCCAGACAGTTCCCGGAGCCGATCACCGCGTTCAGTGGGGGGAGCTCGCCTGAGAGACCCTTTTCCAGGGCATAGGTCGCCAGGGTATGGTGATCTCCGTAGAGCCAATCCAAGATCTTCCCGGATGCTTCCTCTATATCGCCGAGAACGTCGATCTCCGGTCTCCCCGAATCGAACGGGTACCACCCGCCGCCGGGGCTCCCGGTCCACCCCGCGGTCGAGGATAGAGTGGGCCAGACGCCGTAGTGAGGCAGGTAGGCGAGTCGCTTTCCCGTGATTATCGTGACGCCGCGTCGAGCGGCAAGTATCCGGCTTAACTCGACAAGTCTGCTTGGCTCCAATCCGGTAGCCTCGGCAAGCGTTTCGATGGTCAGCTCCGAGAGTGATTCCCTCCACGCCGCCGCCTCTGAGGATCCTTTCTCGATGGAAGCGCTTTGCCACGAATCGTTTTCCAGGAGCAGCTTCATGACGGCCATGCCGAGCCGGTTACCGCTTCCCGGCCGGATCAGCAGGGTGGTGTCGGCCTTGGACATGGTCGCGGTGAACCGCGAGTCCGCAACTACAATCACGGCTCCCCTGCGCCGGGCATCGAGGATCCAATTCATTGCCGTAGGATGAGTCGAGGCCGGGTCGGACTCCACCAGCAACAGCACGCCGGAGTGAATCCAATCGGAGCACGGCCTGTTGGGAACATTGAGGTCCGACGGCCGGGACGCACGGGGTTCCTCAAGGGGTTCGAATACATAGGGTGTGCCCCATAGCCGAGCAAAACGTTTCGCACCGTAGTAGAAGTCGGGTCCCGCCTCGGTGTCGCACCCTATTACCAGGGATTCGGGGCCGTGTCGTTCCCGCACCTTGCGAAGGCCGTCGGCCAATGCATCCAGAGCCGCGTCCCAGTCTTCGACCTGATCGAACGGATCGCGGGGCGACTTTCGGACCGCGGGAACCACCATGCGATCCGGGTTCTCTATTCCTTGCACGAATGCCGTACCCATGGCACAGAGGCGGCCTCGACTCACTGGGTGATCCTCGTCTCCCTGGACATCGACAATCCGATCGTCATGCACATAGGCGTGCAACCCGCAGCCTACGGAGCATTCCTGACAGATTGTCGCAACGACACGATCATAGTGCTTTCGAGTGCCCCCCGAACGCCGTAACGGCCGAAGCTCAACCATGGAAACCCCCGTAGCGCGGCAGAACGGAACAAGACATGACAGTTCTCCTCTGCGTGTAAAACCCCGTGACACGATCCACGGGACAAGGACTTGCAGAGCAATTCGGAACCGGTTTTGAAACGGACAATTCTCCTCGTCGGGACATCCTCCGGGCGGCACGGTGGACCGGCCGCCAAGAGGGTTTGCCCCTCAGCGCGAGGAGACGCTCAAGTAGAAGGAAGCAAGTTATGTGCCATGGAACAAGGACCTGGGGAAAGTCCTCCGGAGTTTTGACCGAAAGGGACCGCAATCGGACCGCACCGGATAAGGTCCACGTGTACCATTCCCCTTGCCTGGGAACCAAATCCCCATTCCGTTGCCGGAGCACCCGTTACAATACCGCGGAAATACGTCGGAAAACCAAGAGTGGGGCCGTGTGGGGCAAAAAAGGGTAGCGCCCCGGTTTCTTCGAGTTTCGAGTTGGCCGGCGAGGGTTCCCGGACGTGATGCATCCTTCGGATCGGGATCGTTCCTTCATATGATTGGCTAGTAATAGTAATGGGTTGTGGATATCTCAAGCAAGGTCGGTCTCTCGTGAGGGGTGGGTGTCGCGATCCGTGTCCGCCGGCGCAAATATTGCATCGCTCCCCGGAAGGAAAAATGTGCTCATAACACTCACGCCACATTCCGGTTTTCATGTCCGACCATGGGGAGACCCTTGTTTACAGAGAACGCGGATAGTTACAACCGAAGGATCGATTATCTCCGTATTTCGATCACCGATCGCTGCAACCTACGATGTTGTTACTGCATGCCTGCAGGGGGCGTGTATCCGGTCAAACACCGGGAGATCTTGAGGTACGAGGAAATTCTCAGGATTGTTCGCGTGTTTGCCGGCATGGGCCTGACCAAGGTCAGGCTTACCGGGGGAGAACCGCTGTTGCGCAAGCACGTGTGCGGGCTTGTTGAGCGCATCGTCAAGCAGGAAGGCATACGAGACGTGGGGATCACGACCAACGGAGTTCTGCTCAAGGAGATGGCGCAACCGCTGTACGACGCGGGCCTTCGTAGAATCAATGTCAGCTTGGACACACTGAATCCTTTGAAGTTTCGTATGATTACCGGAACCGACCATCACCGGGAGGTCCTAGCCGGTATCTCGGAGGCCGAGCGCGTGGGGTTCGATCCCATCAAGGTCAATGTGGTCCTGTTGAAGAACATCAACAGTGACGATCTGCTTCGGTTTGCCCAGTTGAGTCGAAATACGCGTTACCAGGTGAGATTCATCGAGTGGATGCCGATCGGTCGATGCCGTGGGGAAGACGGGTCACGTTTCTTTTCAGCGCAGGATGCCAAGAAGCTGCTGGAGTCCACGGGTCGCCTGATTCCGATTCCGCGCTCGAGGTATGACGGACCGGCCGAACGGTATCGTTTTGACTCGGCTGCGGGTGAGGTCGGACTCATAGGTTCGGTAAGCAATCACTTTTGTCGCGAGTGCAATCGAATGCGGCTCACCGCGGACGGCAAGCTTCGTCCCTGCCTGCTGTCGGACGAAGAAGTGGACGTAAGGAGCGCACTCAGAGCTAATTGCTCGGATCATTGCCTTTCCAGGCTGATCCAAACGGCAATAGCGCTCAAGCCGGCCAAGCATGGGCTCGATTTCCGCAGCGATCATGTCTGTCGGCGAGACATGTCCCAGATCGGAGGATGAGGTGCGTTCACGGGATTTCCTGAGGAAAGGGGGCTGGTACATCTCTTGAGTGGGAGTCCGGGAACCTTCAATGTGGAGCAGTTCCATGTGCATTGGGGGAGGTAGTGAGAGATGAGGTTCATCCTCTAACCGAAAGGAAGGTGAGTCTATGACGTTGGCAGTGTTGGTAGCCATTAGCATTATGTGGATGCCCGTCGCAATCCTCTTTCTGGGAAAAGGCGAGCCCAAAGGAACCGGCGCAGCTACCGCTTTTGTTGGAGCAGTAGTCGTTATCGGCGCGATTCTCCAGGCCGCGGTCTTCAAGGATCCATTCACCGCGGGTCTGCTTTTTGTCCACGGCCTGCTCTATTGCACGGTCGCTTATGCATTGTTGGCCGGTTTGGAGGACCTTCGATCCGTTGGGAACGTCAGCTTTACCGTCATGATTGTCTCCTTGATTTACATGGTGATTTTTTTCACCGGAGGGCCGGTGCTTGAGGACGGTAAGCAGCTGGTGGCCAAGAGCAACTTCTTCGCGTTGGCGTGTCTGGGCTATGCCGTGCTCACCCTTGAGGTCTGGCTCAATGCCTACGGCAAATTCCCGGCAGCGGGCTTGGCCTGGTCTCTCATCGTGTGGTCACTTGTCGGACTCTGGCTGCCCGCTTTCTCGCTGATGGTGACGGGCAAACTTCCGTTCTAGACTTTGATCGGTGACGCCGCTCACACCCGGATCGTCCGTGTGGGCGGCATACGTACCCCCGAGTATGATCCAGGACTTTTCGCCGCCGAATCAACCGAGTGAGGCCTCATGAAAGAGAAAGAATGCTATGTCGGATTCCCGCCCTTACCGGAGGAAGACGACATCGTGGACGCGCTGATTAACGATCCTCCCGACGTGAGATGGAGAACGGTGAGAAAGCTGTTCAGAATCGCGGATGAGAGCACCGTCCGACGCTTGATCGAGAAACTCCGTCCGTACCTGACCGAATTGGAAGATTTTCGGGTCAAGTATCGCGTGGTCATTGCACTTCAGGCTCTCCATCACTCGGTAGAATCGACGGACTACACCCTCGTACGCGGAAAAGGCGCGGTGAAGAACAACGAAACGAACGCGTCGAAAAACGATCCCGTCGATCCGAAGGATCTCAGGTCGAATCTGGATTTCTTTCCCATCGTTGATTTTCACATTCATCCCAAAATGCCCGACATGAGATTCTTCACCGACATGCGAAAAGCGGGGGTCACTCACGGCGTGATCCTGGCCACCGACACGGACCCCTCGGACCCGGACCGACCCGAGATCAGGTCCAAGCTCGAAAAGGCCTACTCTGGAAGCGCTCAGGCATCTCGTGTTCCCTTTGAACACATGCTCAAACAGATCAAAGCAAGCCTCTACTCTCCCACTCACGTCACCAATCATGACGTGGCCGACTGGGTCAAGGACTACCCGGAAACGCTTATCGGCTTCGGTTCCGTGAATCTCTCCAAGGATCGCGAGTATGTTGAACGTACGCTGGAGGAGATCCGCGGCCTTGGCCTGAAAGGAATAAAGCTGCTCCCCTTCTCACAATTTTTCAATCCCTCGGAATGCGAGAATGTGAAGGTGCTGTTCGATTACTGCCGAGACACCGGTTCCATTGTCCTCTCTCACACAGGTTGCGGCGCAGGCCCGTTCGAGATCCTGGAACTCAGTCAGGATGCAAATCCCCTCCTGTGGGAACCCATCGTGAAGAAGTATCCCGACGTACCCGTTATCATGGCACACTCCGGGGCGTACAGCAGTCTCATTCCCGGCATCTGGCTCCACGAAACCTTGGGGCTGGGAAAGAAATACCGCAACGTGTACGCGGACCTCGCTGCGGTCGATTGGATACTGGACAGAGAGATGGTCCCGAAGGAGATCAGAAAGACCATCACGTTCGACCGAATCCTCTTTGCAACCGACTACCCATTGCCTCTTACGGCAGGGGTGAGTCTGGAGTATCTCGTCAACGGGCTCAAGGCGAACAATCTGGTGACTGAAAAGGAGAAGCGTAAAGTGCTCGGACAAAACGCGTGCCGGCTTTTGGGCATATGAGGACAAGGATAGAGCTTTGGGCATGAAGCGAGACATAACCCAACGGATCGCCCGGATCGCATCCATGGAGGATCACGAAGTCGAGCTTGCAGCCTCGGCGTTGCTGATTGCCCGACTGCAGTATCCGTCACTGGATGCACCTCACTATTTGGCCGGGCTCGACGAAATGGCCGAGAGGCTTCGGCGGAGAATGCAGGTGCCGGATGAGCCGGAACACGTGGTCAATGAAATCAACACGGTAGTGTTCGAAGAAGAAGGTTTTCGAGGAAATACGGAAAACTACTACGATCCGAGGAACAGCTTTCTCAATGAGGTCCTGGACAGAAAGCTGGGGATTCCCATCACGCTCTCGATCGTCTACTTGGAGGTCGGCCGGAGAGCGGGTCTCAAAACCTACGGAATCGGTTTGCCCGGCCATTTCATAGTCGGCTTGTTGACCGATTCCGCCCGCGTATTCATTGACCCGTTCAACAGAGGACAAGTTCTCACCGAAGATGCGTGCAGGCGGATCGTCATATCCCATGCAGGGACATCCGCGGGTTTCAACCGGAGCTTTCTCGATCCCGTCCGGCCCAAGCAGATCGTGGTGCGGCTCATGCGAAATCTCAAGGGCGTGTATCTGTCCATGAAGAATCAGACGCGAGCCCTTGCACTGATCAACTGGATACTCATCCTCGCACCGGATGCGATTCAGGAACTCTTGGAGCGGGCGGCGTACTATGAATCCGTAGGTGATTACGGGAGTGCGGCGACGGACCTGGAGAAGTGCGCGTCCCTGACTCGTGACGAAGAAGAAAGAAACAGGCTGCGCGCCAAGGTTGCGATGTTCCGGAAGCACAAGACATCGGTTCATTGAGATCCCCTGCCGGTCTACGCCGAGTTGTCGGGGAAGAGGAACACATCGCCTCCGGAATCCCGCAGCGATTCGGCTGCTGAGAGGAACCATGGATGACAAGGACGTGAAACGAATTGAAAGTACCGAGCGCATCATAGAGGTTGCAATCGAACTCGGGATCAAAGTGCGGGGCAACATGGGCCCGTGCTTCAGGAGTGAAAGGCACAAGGATAACGAGGCTCCGACGCTTTTCTTCAACGCGGTCAAGAATACGTTCATGTGCAGGACTTGCCCTGATGTGGGCGGATCGGTGGTGGACTTGATTTGCCAACAACGTGGGTGGCAAAGACAACAAGCCCTTGAATGGCTGGAGCATCGCGCGGAGTTCGACCGCCGCACGCACTCCATGTACCACGGCAAAGGGAGGAAGAAATAGACCGCCATGATCCTCGGATGACAACTGACCATGAAAGTCTCTGGCTGAAGCAAACTCCGGTCCAAACACCCCGCGGGACGCGGGGAAGATAGGCATTCCCAGGCAGAGCCCTGAGCATGTCCCATATCTCTTTGGCTGGACACCGTGCGAATGGGCCGACAATAGGTCAACCGATTTGGGTAGGGGTCCCGCGTTCCTCGCGGGATGCCTGCCCGGAGCCCCGAAGGGGCTCACCATGAGTAGCCACGGGTTTCAACCCGTGGAGAGGGCACCAACCCAATTGTCTGAACGGCCCTGAAGGGGCCGACCAATGACTCACCGCATCCGTTGCCCAGTTGGTGGACCCCTTCAGGGTCCATAACCATCTATTATTGTTCACCGTTACCATGGGTTAAAACCCATGGCTATTCAAGGTATGCCCTTTCAGGGCATGCGGACGGTGTCCAGCGATCCAGGATATGGGACATGCTCAGGGCAGAGCCTGGGAACGAGAAGGAAGTTTGTCATTGCGAGGGCGAAGCCCACGGCAATCTCGAAAGGTTAAGAATACGTGACCTTACTTAGGCCGCAGAGCACTCAGCGCTCTGATTTGCAAGTGCTTGACCTTATTTATGAAATCGACCACCAGGTCACGGATTGACGAGAGACGACAGTTCCTTGAAATTCTCAGCTCTTCACTCCCTATCGGACATTGTCTATGGCGGCCGCATTGCGGCACGATCATCGTCGTACAGGAGGGAAGACAGATGGTGAAGGGCGCAACGGTAAGTGCGAAGAAGCCGTTTTCCAGGAGTCTCGGCAAGGCACTGGGAGAAAAGCTGGTACACGAACTCGGGACACCGCCGAATGCATGCTGGCTCTTCTGTGAGCCTGGGGACGGTATGGCAGAGATGTTGTCCGGGATAGTCCAGGCCGTGGGGACGACTAAGTTGGCGGGGTGCACCACGGACGGCGAAATCTCGACGAGCGGTTTCAGCACGGGATCCGCGGTTCTCGCGGGATTGGCCTCGGACACGATCGCTTTCGAGGTTGCATCAACATCGTCGATCGGGGCCGACAGTGAGAGCGCCGGTAGACGACTCGCTCAACAGCTGCCTCGGACTGCCCGTCACGTGCAGTTGTTCTCGGACGGACTGACCGGCAACGGATGCGCGATCCTACGGGGAATGCAATCGGTTTTTGGTCCCCAGGTACCGATCAGTGGGGGCGCGGCAGGCGATGCAAGGGCAATGAAACAAACATGGCAGTTTGTCGGCAGCCGGATCTTGACGGATGCCGCGTCGGCCATCTCGCTTTCCGGTGACATTCACGTGGGGACCGGCGTTCGGAGCGGCTGGTTCCCGGCCGGAGTGCCCAAGAAAGTGACTCGCTCGGCAGGCAACGTTGTGTACGAACTGGACGGCGAATCGGCTCTGGCCGTATACCGTCGCTATTTGGGTCCTCTTGCCGACAAACTCCCGGCCGTAGGTATTCAGTTTCCGTTTGGACTTGTGAATGAGGCGGGTAGTCTCGGGGAAAATCCGGTCTTGCGAGCGCCCATGACACTGAATGAATCCCAGGGATCGGTGAGTTTTGCGGGGGAAATACCTCAGGGAAGCACGATTAGCCTCACAACCGGCGGAAGTGCGGCCTCATTGCTCGATGCGTCCACCGACGCCGCTCGAAGAGCAATGGACTCCCTTGGAGCGGTGTCTCCGTCGATTACCTTTTTCTATTCGTGCATGGCACGCAAGATACTGTTGGGCCCACGCACGAGAGAAGAAACGGAGAGGATAGCCAATGTGGTGGGCCGGAGTGTCCCGATCATCGGATTCTATACGTACGGTGAGTACTGCCCCTCCGTCAGCGGTACGGACTGCAGGCTCCATAACGAAACAGCCACCGTGACCGTGGTCGGATCTCGCTGACGGCCGCACAACGGATTATCCTGCCCCCGCCCCTCGCGTCGACCCCGCCGTGTTCCACGGGACCGGCGGGAGAGGGGCGGGTGAGGCATAGGCGTTAACTTGAGTCAAGAATGCGTGCGCCCCGGACTTGAAAGACCGGTCTGCTTTTATACCGTCCTTCCGGGACGTATATACTCCCGAGCCCCGACAGGGGCGGCTGAGAGTAGCCCGGTGCCCAAGACGCTTATGTTCACGCATGTGCGCGGCGTGCGGAACCGTCTACGGAACGGTGCTTCCGTGACCGACCGCGATGGCCTATACTGTAATTGAGACCCACAATGCGGTTGGACCGGTTGACATAGGGAGCGATCTCAACGGGTGGACGCGGCATGCAATCGGAACTCGTCCCCATGTGCGCGCAGTCGGCGACATCAGGTTGTTCTGATGGAGGAACCGCAGCATCCTGGAGGCAACGATACCATGGCACACGATGAGAAGAGCGGCAGAAGCGATCATAAGCGAGACCGACTGTCGAAGCGACGACAGGTTGTCGACCGGATCGTCAGGGAAGCGGATGCCCATACCCCGCCGAAGAGCGAAGCAAATGAGGCCGAAATGGAAGCCAGGTATCGGGAGTCCGAGAAAAAGAGGCTCCTGTTGGCCGAGGCCTTGCACCAGTCCAGGTTGGAAATGCGGAATATCATGCCGAACGGCGATCGCAATCCGGACAGGGCCTATCCCTATGGAGTTTTTGTCCAGCAGGGGAGGGAAGACAACACGGTCGTCATAAAGCATCACGGGAGGCTGTACGAGGCCAAAGTCATTCCCAAGGAAGAGGAATCCGATCGTGAGGAGCGTGCCAAGGGCACGTTTCATGCCATACGGGAGATACACACGAAACGAAGGCGATCCGCGGAAGGATTCAGGAAGGGTGAGTACCTGCTCTTGGACAACGATCTTCAGGTCATTGAAGCGAGGGGATTTGAACTGGTATGCGGGAGCCTGGCCCATGTACAGCAAGTTCTCAGTGACGAAAAACTCCTCGTGAAGACCGTCGGCGATGAGACGATCATCCTCACCAGAGCCGAACCGCTCGCGTCGGTGAAGATCCTGGCCGGGGACAATATCGAGTACGATCCGGAGTCCTTGTTCGCATACGGCATCCTTCCCAAGCACGAGGTGGATCGTTTGGTGCTGGAGAAGGTGCCGGACGTCAGGTATTCGGATATCGGCGGACTCGATGAAGCGATTGAGTTGATGCAGGAAGCCATTGAATTGCCGCACTTGTACCCGGAGTACTACCGAGAGTACCAGCTGGTTCCGCCCAAGGGCATCCTCCTGTACGGACCTCCCGGATGCGGAAAGACATTACTGGCAAAAGCGGTAGCGAATAACCTGGCCAAGAGGATCGAAGAGGAGACCGGTGAGAGGAAGCAGAGTTACTTTCTTAACGTGAAGGGGCCCGAACTTCTTAACAAATACGTGGGGGAGACGGAACAGGCCATTCGGGACCTGTTTGCTCGCGCACGCAATCAGGCAAGCGGCAATACCCCGGTAATCATATTTTTCGACGAAATGGATTCCATGTTCCGAGTTAGGGGGTCCGGCATATCATCGGACATGGAATCAACGATCGTGCCGCAGTTCCTTGCGGAACTCGACGGCCTCGAATCCCTGGAGAACGTGATCGTGATCGGAGCGACAAACCGGGAGGATCTCATCGACCCGGCAATTCTCAGACCGGGCCGTCTGGACAGGAAGATCCGCATACCTCGACCCGACAAGGCGGCCGCGAAGGAGATCTTCTCCAAGTATCTCAAACCGGACCTCCCTTTTGATCCTTTGCTGACCAATGAGTTTGCGGATGCGGCCGCCGCGGCGGCATGGATGATCGATCAGATCTCGGAAGAGATGTACAGCCTGAAGCCGGAGAACGAGCTGCTCGAAATCACGTATGCGGACGGAACCAGAACCGTACTCTACCTCAAAGATTTCGCAGGGGGCGCCATCATCGAGCACATCGTCAATCGAGCCAAGCTGGCCGCGGTCAAGGATCTGATAGGCACCGGCAAGAGAGGCATCACCCTCCAGCACCTCTTCAGCGCTCTTCGAAAGGAATATGAGGAAAACGAAGAACTCCCGAGCAACACGAATCCGTCGGAGTGGTATCGGATAATCGGTAAGGGAGGAGAGCGAGTCGTAAGGGTCCGCTCCGTATTTCGCAAGGGCTGCATGCCGCAGCCGCCGGAATGCACACGTCAAGAGGTGTTGGACCCGGCGGATTGTTTCACATAGGCGAAGATGACGTGTGCGTGGAGGAAGCATGAGCATCCCCAAAGTTGTCGGGATCGAGCAAGAGTATGCGCTGACGGTGAGGGGCACCGACCGGTTAACGCCTTTCCAGGCATCGTCGTTCCTTATCAATTCGTACGCCCGAGCGAAGGGACTGCGCGATCCGGGCATTGGAGTACTCTGGGACTACGGACACGAAACGCCGTTTCAGGACATACGGGGAGGATTGTTCAGCAAGAGTACCAATCGGGAGATCATATCCGCGGAGGATAACCTGCGCATCAATACGGTGTTGCCCAACGGCGCAAGATTGTATACCGACCATGGTCATCCCGAGTACTCGACCCCGGAATGCCTGAGTGCCCGAGACGTCACGGCCTGCGACAAGGCCGGCGAGCGTGTTCTCCGTGAGGCACTGGATTTGATGAGGAAGGAGCTTCCCACATCCGAAGTCTCAATTTTCAAGAATAACGTTGACTACCAGGGACATAGCTACGGTTGTCACGAAAACTATCTCATGGATGCCGCGGCACACGAGAAATATCTGGTGCGCAACCCCGAGAAAGCCGTGCGAGGCCTCATTCCTTTCCTTGTTACCCGCCAGGTTTTTACGGGAGCGGGAAAGATCGGCGGTGAAGTCGATGAGAGTCGCGCAACGAGGTATCAGCTTTCTCAGAGAGCGGATTTCCTCGAACAGGTTTTCGGGGTCGAGACCATGTACGCCCGGCCCATCATCAACACCAGAGCCGAGCATCATGCCGACGATGCTCGCTTCAAGCGGCTCCATCTGATTCTGGGAGATTCCAACATGTGCGAGTGGTCCGCATTTCTCAAGATTGGGACCACTCAGATCGTGCTGCAGATGATGGAGGACGATGTTCTCACCGACCGACTGGAGATCGCGGAACCGTTGAGTGCTCTGAAACGGATCTCCGCAGATTTCTCGACTCCGGTGGATCTCGCGGACGGGCGAAGACTTACCGCCATGGAGATTCAGAGATCGTATCTCCATATGGCGCATGACTATCTGGAGAAGGGGTCGGGCCCGGGCGTTCCGGAGGCCGAGTACATACTGGAGCAGTGGGCCTACGCCCTGGACGGACTGGACCGGCTCAGGCTTTCGGACGACTTCAGGTTGATGGAAGATCCGCTGGAACTGGCGAGAAGGCTGGACTGGGTGTTGAAACTGTGGTTCATTACGCGGTTTCGTGAGAACAAGGATCGGCCGTGGGACACCCAGGGGCTCCGAGTTCTCGATTTGCAGTATCACAATATTCAGCCCCTGCAGGGGATCTTCGGCCGCCTGCAGGAACAAGGACTGACGGAGAGACTCGTCTCCGAGTCCGATATCGTTCGATTCTTCGGCGAGCCCCCTGCCGACACCCGGGCCCATTTTCGAGGGAAGTGTGTGGAAAAGTTCGCCAAAGAGGTTTGTCTCGTGAATTGGGAAGTCGTGGGATTCGATCATGGCGACATACATCGCATGGTCCCCCTTCTCAACCCATTGAAGGGAACCAAGGAGTTGTGCCAAGATATCCTGGAAAAAGCCGAGACTTCCAGAGATCTGATCCGCATTCTCCGTTCGGGTGCGCGTGAATGACGTCGGGCGCGTCTCTGGGAGAAGGAGATACGTGATGGCTGAGAGTCGTTTCGCTCCAAAAACCAAGAAGAAGAGAGAAAGCAAGAAGGACGAATCGTTTGAGGTACCGGCCTCTTCCCAGATGTCTCCCGACATGAAGCGAAAGCTCGAGGACCTCGACGATTTCATAGAGGGAGTGTTGGAAAAGGCCGGGGAAGAATTCCTCGACGAATTCCGGCAGGTTGAAGGGGAATAGGGGAGTTGTGAAAACCCGCATTTTCGGTACGGAGTGTGAATATGCCCTCATGCACTACCCGGAAGGCACGCGGCCCTGCGGACCCTTCAGCCACGGGTTGCTGCTGGACCGGATGAAGGAATTGACTCCACTGCTTGTATCCTCCCTCGCGTCAAAGGGATACACCTACGCAGGGGAGTTCCTCGGCAATGGAGGGCGCTTCTATATCGATCGGGGTGGTCACCCCGAATATGCCACCCCTGAGTGCTCGACTCTCAAGGACCTTGTCGCGCACGAAAAAGCGGGCGAGAGGATTGTACTGGATCTCACGACGGGTGCCGGGGCTCTCCTGGCCGACAGCGGGCACGCGGGAACGCTTCGGGTGTTCAAGAATAACACGGATTCCTTCGGGACTACGTATGGAGGACACGAGAATTACCTTGTAACCCCATCGGCCATGCAAGATATTCGAGCTCTCATTCCGTTCCTGGTGACTCGTCAGGTAATCGCGGGTTCGGGAAAAGTGACGGCCCCACATGACGGAAATTCCCCGGTCTATCAAATTACTCAACGCGCGGATTTCGTGGATCGGGTCTTCAGCGACCGCACTTCCGAGGTGAGAGGAATCATAAACCTCAGAAAACGAGAGATTCCTCGGGAAGGGCAGAACAGGCGCCTTCACATCATCGTGGGCGATTCCAACATGTCGCAATACGCCATATGGCTGAAGATCGGCACCACATCGCTGATTCTGAGATTACTGGAAGAGGGGGCGCTCGGCGACGCGCCTGAACTGTCGTCACCGGTTCGGGCTCTCAAGGGTATTTCGCGGGGATTGAACTGTCCGATAGGCCTTAAGGGTCATACGCGCAAGTCCACCGCTCTCGACGTACAGAGCCTCTATTGGGACAGGGCACGGCGATTCTGCGCGAACAACGGTGCGACTCCGGACGAGAAGGAGATCCTCCAGCAGTGGGCCATCACTCTCGAGGGGCTGGAAGAATTGCGGATCTCCCCTCAAACCGGACTGCTGGAAGCCGACCCGGGCAACCTGAAATCCAAGCTGGACTGGGTACTCAAACTCTGGCTGATAGACCGGGTTCACAAGGCCAAGGGGATCGGTTGGGACGATTACCGGAGCAGGTTGATCGATGTGCTTTACCATGATCTTGACCCGGAAGCGGGTCTGTTCAATCGATGCCTGCAGATGCAAATCGCGGATAAGGTCCTTGATGACGAGGCAATCGAAAGGGCTCTTCATGAGCCGCCCGGCGACACGCGAGCCCGCATTCGTGGAATGATCATACAGAGTTCCGCCGGCAAGAACGTGGAAGTCGTGGTCGAGAATTGGGAAATGGTGAGGATAGCCGCGAACGCCGACAAGAACGGATTCGAGCATCCGTTCAGAAGACTCCATCGAATGTCGAACAGACTCGACGTCAGGTTGTTGGACCCGTTCCTCGCGCGGGACGAGTCCCTAACCGCGGAAGTCGATGGGTTTCTCGCGGCCTGGGGATAGCCATGAATTTCAAGGAACGGTAATAGGCCATGGAAATCAACGGACCACGTCATGGGGACTCTCGTGAGGGCAAGGGCGTTCAGGCGACCGTAATCAGGCAATTCCGCTTGCACGAGGTTCCCCATCACACGTTGCGCACCGGCCTGAAGACCGGTTACGGATCGGTAGTGCCAATCGCCCACACGCCCGCGGACATCTACAAGTTTTTGCACCAGGGCGAGTTCGGCATCGGACACATTGTCGACGACCCGATGACGTTCGGCAACAACCTTGCGAGAGATCTGCTCAAGGCCCGACCCGAAGCAGACAGACCGATCCTGGAAGACGTATCGCGGGACGGGACCGTCTTCCGGGTGAATCTCCGTCCGTATCGACTGCGGTTCAAGGATGATGAAGATACCGCGTGCGCGTGTTTATTGAAGGCTTGCCTGGAGTCGGCGGAGAGGGTCAGGGGCAGCGGAGAGCGGTTTCTGGCCGCCCTGGCACGCTTCAGAGATCTTAACAGGGCGGGTTCGCTCGTTGTGGACGGCATGGTATTCGCCTTCGCTTCCGACACGCTCGATTCTTTTCTCATGGAGGTGGCTGATTTCGTACAGACGTACAACTCCTTGCCCATATTGTCGCATTCACTGGAATACAAGCGCCTCAACAACCCTTCGTACCGAGTGTTGGACTTGGAAACACTGAAGAATTCCGAACTGTCCCGCCTACTGTGACCGAACGGTTCAATGCATTGAATATGAAAAAGACGGAGTCCAGAGCAATCCTATTGCAGCCCCCTCCGGGGGACCTTACCGGGCCTTATCCCGCGCTGCCGTATTTAAAGGCGTTTGCCGAGCCGCGCGGTCACAGGACGTGGGTCCGCGACCTCGGCATCGAAGCCTTTCACTTTCTCGCCCGAGAGGAGCAATTGAAAGCCCTTGTGCAGCGTGCCTCACGCATGAGAGAGCGGCTCGAAGCCAAGGGCCGGCTGGAGCAGGACGAGCAGCGGCAGTACGCACTCCTCGCAAGCGCAGTGTGGATGGAACGCAACCTGCGCGCACTCGGCGATGCCGTCAAGACTTTCGGAAGTGCCCGCAGATTTCGAGACTACCGCCAGTACAAAAGGTCTTGCCGCGTGTTGGACGCGTTCTTCCGGTTGTTGTCGGCCGCGCATTTCCCCGCGGAAATCGGGCCGGCCGACTTCACCTCCGCGCAATCAGTCAACTCGCCCGAAGGCGTCTTTGCCTTTTGCGATCCCTCGCTCAATCCGTACGTGAGCTACTATGAGGAAGTCCTTTGCCCGCAGATTGCGGAGTACCGGCCCACGGCCATAGGAATTTCCATGGAGTTTGCCGCCCAGTCGGTTCAGGCGCCGGTTCTGGCCAAGATACTCAAGGAACGGTTTCCCACCGTTCACATCACTATGGGTGGAGCCTATCTGTCGCAGTGGGTGCTGCTCATGCAGGAGCCTCAGCTGCAATGGCTGTTCACCTGCACGGATTCGGTCGTCTGCGGCGAAGGGGAGGAGGCCTTCACCGGGCTGATGGACCGCCTGGCGCTGGAGCAGGCGCCGACGGGCTTACCCAACCTCATTCACATCGACCGCACAACCGGTACGGTCCATCGCTTCGACCAACTCCGCTATCCAGACGTCAAGGAGTTGCCGCCTCCCGATTTCAGCGACCTGGACCTCGACGCGTACCTCATTCCTGAAACCGTGCTTCCCTACAGCATAAGCCGTGGATGCTATTGGGGAAAGTGCGTCTTTTGTCAGAATCGGTACGGCGACAATCGCATCCGGCGTTACCAGACTGTACCTGTGGACAAGGCATTGGATGAAATGTCGGCACTTGCGGAACGTTACCGGACGAATCACTTCAATTTCAGCAACGATGTGATCGATCCTCGGTACCTCGAGCGGTTCAGCAGAGCGGCAATCGCATCCGGGAAGCACTTTGTGTGGAACACGGACTTGCGCGCGGAAAAAGAGTTCGACGCGGATCTGTGCAGGCTCATGGCACGAGCGGGTCTGAACAGCGTCGCCATCGGACTGGAGAGTGCGTGCCGGCGGACCCTGGACGCGATGAACAAGGGCAAGGACATTGAGATCGTCACGCGGGTCATGAAGGATCTCTATGACAACGGGGTCGCGACTCAGGCCATGGGGATCTTCGGCTTCCCGGGGGAGACTGAAAGCGAAGCCGAGAGTACGGTGGAATTTCTCGAAGACAATCCGGACCGAATCTCCTATTATGTAGTCGGGCTCCTGATGGTGGTACCCGGCTCACGGATGCACGAAGACCCCGAGAAGTACGGCGTGTCCGCAATCAGCTATGAAGGCAACCACCTGATGGCTCCGCTGCCGATATGGACTTCGGAAACAAGGATATCCGCACGCGCGGTAAATAGGCTCTATGCACGCTTGGAAAGGCTGGAGGACCGTTACGTCATCAACGAATACCCGTATGTGGGGTCCCTGTCCACCAACCACGGCTTTCTGTACTTCCGACAGGGTCCGGGCATACTTAAGCAGCTCAAGACAGAGGAGACCGGCCCCTATGAAAGGCTGCTCGACGGATTAAGAACAATGGACGGGCAAGCGAGAACAAGGAACCTCAAATCGTTGATTGCGAGACCTCTGATCCCGGTAGAGCTTTTTCGGTCGCCATATCCGCTGGATCGAATGACACCGAATCGGCACGCGTACGGTCCGTCTCATGCTCTCCATCATGTTGGGCATCTCGACTATCTGCTGAGTCCCGTGAACACGATCATTCCCGTAGGCGTGACCGAACGGCAGGTGCTCAAGCACCTTGACGCTCGGAAAAACCTGAAGTCGATCCTCTCGAAGTTCGAAGGCGACGAATTGAATCGCGCCGTATCGTTTCTCCTCGCATTGGCTTCTCAGGGGATCGTGACGGTATGAGGCGACGGGAGTCGACAACCCGGCCATGGTTTACGTCCGGCATTGGGGCCTTTTCCCACACGGTTTTCGGTAGGTGCCCCAGTGACGGTCTCCGGGCAAGAGCCCTCAATGACGGGCGACATGAGAAGGACTCACGGAGAATACCATGAATAATGAGAAACAGTCTCAGGACAGGCTTGCCGTCCTTATTGACGCAGACAATGCCCAGCCCTCGATCACGGAGGCGCTGCTCGCGGAAGTCGCCAAGTACGGTGTGGCAAGCGTGAAACGCATCTATGGTGACTGGACCACACCCAGCCTGAGCGGATGGAAGTCGGTCCTGTTGGAGCATTCGATTCAGCCGATTCAGCAGTTCCGCTATACCGTGGGTAAGAATGCGACGGATAGCGCAATGATAATCGATGCCATGGATCTTCTCTACACCGGCCGTTTCGACGGATTCTGTCTTGTCTCCAGCGACAGCGATTTCACTCGCTTGGCGTCCCGAATCAGGGAAGGGGGGCTGCTCGTGTATGGATTCGGCGAGAAAAAGACTCCAAAGCCATTCGTGTCTGCGTGCGACAAGTTTATCTTCACTGAAGTCCTTCGGTTCCAGGTGGACGCGGAACCGGCCTCCAAACCGAAAACCGGAAAGGAACTGAGAGGAGACACGAAACTGGTCAGTCTTCTCCGAAGTGCTCTGGATGCGGCTTCCGATGAGAGCGGTTGGGCCCATTTGAGTAACGTGGGCAGCAATGTGATCAAGCAGGCTCCGGAGTTTGATCCTCGCAACTACGGATATGGTAAGCTGGGGGCGCTGGCTGCGGCCACCAATCTCTTTGAGTTCGACAAGAGGATTCAAAATGACGGTCAGTCCACGGTGATCTACATCCGTGATAAACGGAAGAAGCCTAAAGAATAGGCTTGCTGCGTGTTGGTCCGCCCACCGCGGTCGCCCATCCGTTTCCGAAGGTTTCCGATCGCCGTTTTTCTGTGGTCAAGGTACTGCTGCGACCCCTTGACAACGGACCCTTATTATGGGATACATGGACACATGTCCAACTATCAAGACGAGATTGAGCGTTTCGCCGAAATCTTCAAGGCTCTGGCCGCCCCGAACCGCTTGAGAATATTCTTGCGGCTGGCTTCATGCTGTCCCCCGGGAACGAAATGCACCTCCGATATGGCACTGGCGCAGTGTGTGAGCGATCTTGGGAAAGGCCTTGGCATAGATCTTTCAACCGTTTCTCATCACCTCAGAGAACTGCGGCGTTCCGGCCTCATACGGATGGAAAGACGAGGAAAGAACATGTTGTGTTGGGTTGACCCGGAAACGGTGACCGCCACGGCGAACTTGCTGTCCGGGAACGCGAGGCCTGCGTCTCTCACGAATGACGAAGGTCTTTGTGTAGGACGAGGGACATGAATGCGGGGAACTCCTCCCAGCCTTACGGCCTGGACTCTGTAATGTCCTTTCCGGGGGCGATGACCGGAAGACACAATGGTACTGAATAGATAGATGTCGAAGTGAGCCGCAATCGCAATCGCAATCGGAAGAGGCTCGGTTCAACCGAGTTCTCGATTCCGTACGGTGTATGGATGCCTCGGATTTGGATCGGGATTCGGAAAGTTGACGTTGGTCGTGAAGAGGTTTAACGCTGCAGTCAACAGGCGTAGGCCGGGCTCTCCCGGTTGCCTCGGTTTCCGCGTCTTGGCTGCACCGTGACGCACACTGGATACAAGGAAAGGATATCGAAAATGAAGGATCTTAAAGATTCGGAGATACGGGAGTCGGTGCGGGAGAGATATGGGCAAATTGCAAAAGATGGAAACACGGGATGCGGTTGCGCACCATCGGGAAGCTGTTGCGGAACTTCGGCTTCATTACAAACCATTTCGTCAATTCGGATCGGGTATTCGGCCGAGGATGTGCAATCTGTTCCACAAGGCTCCGACCAGGGGCTTGGATGCGGCAATCCGAATGCCATTGCGGCACTGCGTCCCGGAGAGATTGTTTTGGATCTCGGCAGCGGAGCAGGATTTGACAGTTTCTTGGCAGCCAAACAGGTGGGGGAAACCGGACGCGTGATCGGTGTGGACATGACGCCGGAGATGGTAGGCAAAGCACGGGACCTCGCGGGAACGGAAGGATACTCGAACGTCGAGTTTCGTTTGGGTGAAATCGAAAATCTGCCCGTAGCCGATTCAAGTGTGGACGTCATCATGTCCAACTGCGTCATAAATCTCTCACCGGACAAACGCAGAGTTTTCCGTGAAGCGTTCCGAGTCTTGCGGCCGGGAGGACGCGTAGCCGTTTCAGACGTGGTCGCTACGGCACCCTTACCCGAATCTCTTCGTAGCGACTTGGCTCTTTACTCCAGTTGCGTGAGTGGAGCCGCTACCATAACCGACCTGGAAGGAATGCTCCATGAATCGGGGTTTCAAGATATTCGAATTCGGTCCAAAGACGGAAGTCGCGAATTCATACGTGAATGGGCTCCGGGGCGCAACATAGAGGACTACATTGTGTCTGCGGTCATTGAAGCCGTGAAACCGGCATGTTGACCGTCCTGTCAATTGGTGAGAGATGCTGGAGAGCACTTCCTCGCGACGAGGACAAATCGTCGGCGTCCCAACCGGAGGAGGTCCGTCACGAACCTCGGCATACGTGTCAGGCTTATGTTACTCGTTCGAGATAGTATTGGTGTGGAGCCGGCTGGTTGCTCGGCGGACGAACGCGTCCTTGGGTATGCCGGAACGGTTCCTGGAGACCTGGGATTGTCGAACCACTTCACGGAACTGTTCACGTATTTGGGAAAAGAAGTGCTGGGGGACGGCTATGAGGTTTATCGGGAACAGAGTGGACCGTGCAACCGCACTCAGCGTTCGCGGCGCCACTTGAGCCGGCGATCTTTCTCCAGGATTCGCTCCAGCACCGTCTTGAGATCCTCGTCCCGTATCGGTTCGAGAACTTGTCGAGCGGTACGGAGGTCGCCGTCGGTGGGGGCGGGCGGAACGGGTTCCGGCTCGGCGGAAGGCGCGCTCGTCTTCCGTGAACGCTGGTAGAAGCGCACGTCCTGAATTTTCGCGGCTCCGGGGGGAAGGTGCGCGTTGATTTTCTGCAAGAGGATGTGTTTAATCGCGGCCAACTCATGCATCCATGCGGAGGAGTCCACTTCCACATGCAAGACGGAACCGGTGACTTTGAGGGCGACGGCGTGAGCGGAGACCGAGCGGGGAACGATCCGGGGCCATTCTCGGATGACGGCATGGCGAGCGAACGCGGCCGTCAAGCCCTTACGATCGAGGGCGCTCTTGACAACGCTGCTGATGGATGCGGGGAATTTGCGTGTACGACCATTCATGTGCCCGAAGACTCCCGCGTACTTCCAGTCGATGGATCCGTATCACCAATGGAGCTGTACTTCAAGCGCAGTCCGACGGGTCACCCTGTAGTTTGGCAACTGCGTGCTCGACTGCGGGGAGAATCACTTCAAGGTTTTCCACGGCTCCTTTGGGACTGCCCGGAAGGTTGACGATCAGGGAACGGTTGCGGACTCCGGCCACGGCCCGCGAGATCATCGCATGGGGCGTCTTTCGGAGACTCGCTTGCCGCATGGCCTCGGACATGCCGGGGACGGTTCGGGAAACCACGTCCAAGGTGGCCTCAGGGGTGACGTCCCGGGGGGACAGGCCGGTCCCCCCGGTCGTCAATATGAGGTCGGCTCTCTCTTCGTCGGCCCAAGAACTCAATATCTTCCGGATTTCGCTGCGATCGTCCGGACATACCGCGGTGCATGCCACCTGCATGCCGCCGGCCCGGAGCATATCGGCCAGTACCGGTCCCGATGCATCGTCGCGCAGACCTTGAGACGACCTGTCACTAACAGTGAGAATTCCCACACGCAACATGTTGAGTCAACTCGTAATTCTGTGGGCGGCACTCTTCGGCGGGGAACACTCCCCTCTGAAAGTCCCGCACCTGTATGTCGCCTGCCTCCAGTTCGTTTCGGAGAAAGTTGGTGGCCTTCCACGGATCCACCGTCGTGCCGCACGTGAAAATGTCCACCGCTGCATAGCCGTGTTCAGGCCAGGTGTGAATGGTAAGGTGCGACTCTGCGATTACCACCACGCCGGAAACGCCTTGTGGATTGAAATCCTGGAAAGCGGACTTGAGCACGGTGGCACCGGCCACTTCCGCGGCCTTTACCATGATGTTTTCCAAGTAATCGAGGGTGTCAATCTTTTTCCTGTTACAGGACCAAAGCTCGATCAGAAGATGAATACCAAGCGCCTTCATCGTCATCCTCCGTACCGAGTGGGCTGTTGGCTCCACGCGAAGGTATATGTCTTGAGCTTGCCGCCACTACGTCACCCATCGGCCCTGCCCGGTAGACGAAGTGAAAGCCTCTGTTACCACGATGTATGCCGACGCACATAACCCCGTCGGCGTCGCGATATCATGTCGTCGTTGAAAGAGAAGGCGAGGATTGTCTTCTCCCCCGTCCTGGGAATGCTAGGGTTTCAATCGTACGAGCTGGAAATCGGCGACTTCGCAGCTCAGGTTGATCCCTCCGAAAAAAGACTTGATAATGGCAGGAGCAAAAGACGGGCGCGAGGGACGGAGAGCACGGTGAACATTCTCCGCGGCGATGAGGCAGCATGAGTTTTCACGAAGATTCGTCCGGCACATGGTTCCGCCCTCGGTTAGGAAATCAGTCTGAATTAATCGGCAATTATCTCTTTGTGTCAGTCGCCTGTCAAGCGAAAATGTTCCTGGGGCCAAAATTTAGCCGCTGTTGATATTTCACCTTATTCTCCGTGTCGCACGAAGTCCGTCATTGCGGGGAGCGACGCGACCCGGCAATTTCCACTTCCGCGCGTTGGAGATTGCGTCGCTTCGCTCCCAATGACGTACTGGGTACGACGGCCGCTCGCAACCGAATGCATTTCTCCAGACATGTTCGGTTTGCGCGTCGTTTCACGGTCCCTCCGGTTTGGAACAAATGACACGACGCGCTTGTCATGACTATCAATGAGGCCGCGATCTCTTGTGCAGCCGATTGTCCACGGACCGCGGGGGAAGCCCGGCGGCTCCGGGATGGGAAGCATAAGAAATCTTGACTGGTTCTCACCATTTATGGTAAGCTTACGCTGTAAGTGTTTGAATTTAGTGGGAGGAGAGAACAGTCGAAGCGGGGATCCCTCATGCTGAAGGAGTGTGTCATGAAATTCTTGGTATTTCCGGGCCTTGTGATTCTCCTTGTCTTGTCTTCCCTTGGGTTGAGCGCAGCCAAGATGTACTGGGACAGGAGCGGTGAAACCGACATCACCATCACCGAGCCGGTTGCGGACGTCAAACCGATCGACAAGCCCGCGGCCCCTCCTCGGACCAAAATGTACGACGATTTCCAGGTAATGGACATTGAATCGGCTCCGGGAGAGGTGCAAGCAGCACCTCCCGTGGTGGCGCCTTTAGCGCCCAGACCGGCAGCCGCCGTGGTTCAACCCCCTACGCGCAGAAGTGTCACATCACCCGACACGGCGGGACCCCGGAGACCTGCGGCAGCCGACGTCGAACCGTCTCGATCCATCATCGACCGGCCGCAGCCGGTTGCCAGTGCGCCCGGCAGAGGCCCCCGGTCTGAAACGGGCGCTGAAGGGGAAGTAACCTCGACTGAGACGACCGCGAAGCCCGAAACAACTTCTCCTCCCCCCACGAGAAAGATGCCGTGGGGACAAGTGGACGTTAAACCTGCCGAGCCCGAAGAGAAGAAGTTCAAGTGGGGAGAGAGAAAGTAAGCCCTCACGGTGAGCTGCATCAAAAACTCCGGACGGAACCGGAGTGCGAGCAGTGGGACATGTCGGGGCCGTAAGAGCGATCCGATTCCCATGCGGCACGGTCGCTGCGGCCCGGCGCATGCCCGAGACCGAGGTACTGCAGGGTTGAAGGGCGATCTTCGATCCAATCCGTTACTGTGTGACGCTCAACCGGCCCACGTCTCGGAACAGACCGCACCCCACGGTACCGTGAAAAGAGGGAATCGTTGTCCGAGAAAAGGATAATGTGGATATGAAAAGGAAACGCGTGACCGTAAAGCCCCGCAATCCACTGGTCCCTGCAATGCGGCTCAGCCGCAAGCCCGGCGCGTTCGTGGACCGTAAGAAAGAGGCGCGCCGAAAAGCGTGTCGCCTCTTTTCTTCTCTGTCGACAGTGCGAGATCTTCACACGGACCACGTCTGATCCTCGTCGCGCAAGCCAAGGTCCCACCGGCAAGGTGCGCTCTCTGCGATTGGAATCGAGGGGTGCCGCCAACGCGCATCATCGATTCGTCTTTACAATTGGGGGGGACTCGAGGTCCCAAGGAGGGGGCGGGGGGCTTGTCCGATTTCACACTCAGGTCGAACAATACCAAAGGTTTCTGCAGGTCCCAAGTACTCCCTGCCACAAATACGGTGTCGAATTTACGGTAAACTTCGCTGCTTTGGCAGCGCCGGCCTTCCCGCGTTCCGCGGGATATTCTTCACGCCCGGCATCCCGGGCAGAACGCTCCCGCGCGGTTGCAGGAATGTGCGACCGTGTTCATGCCACTGAGCACTATGGGACTTCCGCGTCGGTGACGCGCTCCGGCGGGTGAGTTCCGCACTATCTCGGCATGATGCCCGCTTCGCGATCCAAAACGCTTTGGTTGGGAGTCACAATTGGTCCCGGCGCTGCGAAGAATTCCTTTATCTTGCCCCAGAGGCCTCCGCCTTCGTCTTGCCCCTGTCCCTGAACGTGAAGAGGCGTCGCCTGTCCGGGAGGCGTGAGGTACGCTCCCCCGGCTTGCGGTTGTTGCATGCCTGCCGCTGCGGCGGGGTAGCCCTGAGTGGCCACGGCCGACTGAGGATTATACGCTTGAGTGGGCTGCGGATACTGCTGAGCCTGCTGAGGATATTGCTGAGCCTGCTGCGGATATTGCGTCGGCTGCTGCTGCATGGCCTGCTGGGGCCCCCCGCTCTCGCCCGACACGCCCATAAGCTCGTAGTACTTCTGCTGAGAGTCACGGAGTCGGTCGTACGCTTCAGTGACGGCCTTTTGATGAAATTCCTCCTGCAGTGCTCTCTGACGAGACTCCTGCTCCTGCAGCTTGTTTTGAGCGGACTCATACATCTTCTGCGTCTGCTGAAGTTCCTGTAGTGCCGCCTGTTGTTGAGCCGCCAACTCGGCTGCTCGTTGACGCGCAACGGCTCGTTCGTATGCCTTCTGCTGAGCGTCTCTCACGATGGGATCGCCGCTGTATGCCACCTCTTGAGCGGCCTGCGCTTGCTCCGCTCCAGGCTGGGGGCCATATGCAGCTTGCGGCTGCTGCTGATAGGCTTGTTGCTGCTGATAGGCTTGTTGCTGCTGATAGGCTTGTTGCTGCTGATAGGCCTGTTGCTGGGGGTCGGCTTGTTGCTGTGGATAAGCCTGCTGTGGATAAGCTTGTTGTTGTTGCTGAGTGTACGCGGCCTGCTGTTGGTAGGCTTGGGGCTGCTGATAACTCTGTTGATCCGCATAACTGGATCGAACCTGCGCCCATGCCGCCTTTTGATCTTCAAAGGATTGCTGGGGAGGCGCACTTTGTCGACGTGTCTGCGCCGCACTCGGCGCGCGTTGCGGAGCGGGCTGCTCGTACTCGGCCTGATACGCTTGGGTCGGTTGCTGGTATTGTTGTGCGCCTTGGGTCGCGTAGTACTGTGACGGACTGTAATAGAGACCGGATTGACCGCCGGCCTGAGGAGAAGTCGCGGCCTGACCGCCCGACGTCGCCGGATAGTAACTGGTGATCGGCACCGAGTTCGGATAATTGCCGGTAATGGCTTGGTACCCGCCCTGCTGCTGAAGCCTATCCAAATAGTTGTGCCAGTATGCGTTGTAGCTCTGGGGCATCTGACCGCCGGATGACGAAGGAGGCTGCATCAGGGTAGAACCGCCGTATTCGGTGGCGTAATTCTGGCCGCCGCTCCATTGCCCCAAGGCCGGCCCCACCATGAGAGCGATACCCATGACCGTGGCTGGTAGGAATTTCCAACTTTTCCCCATGACATGTCTCCTTTCGGCGGAAGCAACTCTGCGGCAGATGTCGACCTCGACAGGCCGCTGAGGGGTTCCGCCAAAGCGCCATACCCGTCCGTTGCCGTACAAGCCGCCTACAATACCACCGGGTACATTATACGTATGTTTCATTGAAAATCAAGTTCAAAAGACGCCTTCTCCATTCTCAAACGTTTATGATGTTCGATACATGCACCCTTTTGCTCACACATCGTCAGAGAAATCGCCTCATTTTACTATTTTGAGCAAATTTCTGGCCGGTTTGGGCGGGTCCGGAGGATGCGAGCCTTTGATCTTCTCGTTGAAAATCTTATTCTTAACCCGGACGGAATTGATCATGAAATAGACTACGATGGCCCGTTCCCACTCTCGAGTCGGAGCAAACTCGGCCACTTTCTTCAGGTAGCCTTCCTGAAGTTGGGCGAGGGAAGCCTCGTCGAAATCCAGCACCCGGTCGGCCAAGTCCAGTAACACTTTCTCGATCCCCACGTGTCCTCCTTCACTCCGTACAGATTCAAGGGTAAGCCTTTTTGAAAGCACGGTCAAGAGGCGCGAATGCTTCACGCATGCTCCGGTGAAAAATCATAGTCTCTGAAAGGCCGCGGGAACGGGCACGCATGCCTTTCTCCCGTGACCGGGCCCCCCCACGAAGTGCACCGTTGCGTAAATAGAGTGTCGAATTCAGGGCAAACTTCCCTGCTTTGCCGGCGCCGGGCGCCCGTGCGGGTATTCCTTCGCCCGGCATCCCGCGCAGAACGCGGGACGGGACGCTACCGAGCGTTTACAGGAATACGTGACCGCGTTTAGGAAATCCTGTACTAAGCAACGGCGTGTCGTCACCCGGCGGCGGGCACGGAAAAAAGTCCCGCGTGACGTTACGAAGCAGCGACGATGCCGGCCTGAAATGCCTTCAGGTTCATATCCCGCACCTGTTCACGCCGATCCTTTTCGATCTGAGCTCGTATCTCTTGAGGGGTAACGGGAAATCCGTCCTGCGTGGACGCGAATCCCAGGAGGATCACATTCTCGAGCTGCACTCTTCCTATGTCCCGTGCAAGACCTGTCGCATTGACTCTTCTGATTCCGGGTTCCGGCGGCTCGGGAGAATTCTCGACAATGAGGCCGCCGGGTTTGAGATAGTGCCGGTTGTTGGAGGTCTCGGACGGATCTAGTGAGAGCAGGAAATCTGCATGCCCCTGGCGGATCAGCGGCGAGAAAAAACCGCCTATACGCAGGTGACTGTTGATGGATCCTCCTCGTACCGCCATGCCGTGAGTTTCGGACGAAATCACATTCAGGCCCTTGGCCGCGACTATTTCACCGATTTGTCGGGTGAGGAAGACGATTCCCTGCCCCCCTCGACCGCAAAGAATGATCTCTACCATGTTACGCACCCTTCAGTTCTATGGCCCGGGAGGGACAGATGCTTACGCAGAAGCCGCATCCCGCGCACAGATCCTCGTCGATTTCCATCCGTCGTTCACCCTTTACGTAGTGGATTGCAGGACATTCGAGATCCTTCACGCATGTCATGCACAGATCGCAGTCGTCGCCGATCCGAAATCGTTGTGACGGGATCTCGGCATTGGGTGCCCGGATGCATGCGCGCCTGGTGATGACGACCGCGACCCCGTTCCGGTCTTCAAACACGTGTTTTTTCGCGTGTTCCAAGGCATCCTTCATTGCATCGTGATCGTAGGGGTCCACGACTTCCAGGAAGTCTACTCCGCATCCTTGAATCAGTCGCTCCATGTCGATGGGCTTGCCGCCGGATCCGTCCGCCAGGTAAGGATTGCCGGGTGTGGGTTGCCCCCCGGTCATTGCCGTCACGCTGTTGTCCATAATGACCAGCACGAACGGCGCGCCCGTGTGGACGGCATTGATGAGCGCCGCGACACCGGAGTGGAAGAACGTAGAGTCGCCTATGGTGGCCACAACCTGTGTTCCGTTGGACGCGGTCGGGGTGCGCGCGAGACCGCCGGCCATGCCGATGGACGATCCCATGCAAAGGCACGTATCCACCGCGCCCATATTGATTCCAAGCGTATAGCATCCAATATCGCCGCTGTAGACCGCCTCATCAAAAATACTCTTGATCATGTAGAACGCGGGCCTGTGAGGACAGCCTGCACAGAGAGAAGGTCGCCTCGACTTGATCTTGGGAGCCTCTCTTTCCGTCGGTGTTTCTCCAAGACTCTTGAGGATGATGTCTTCGACGGTCTCCGGCACCAGTTCGCCTTGCGGGGGGACGGCCCCCGAGAGCCGCCCTTCGACCTTTCTCCTGTCCATGATCTGAAGTTCCAGAACCGGATACGTCTCCTCGATCACAAGGGTCTTTTCATGAGAGTCTACGATCTGTTGCAGCGCGTCCGCTTGAGATGGAAACGGCATTCCAACCTTGAAGACATCGATGTCCTTCAGTCGATCGTCTGAGGCGACCACGTCCCTCACGTGGGAGGACACGGATCCCGAAGTGACCAGAGCGATGGAGTTGCCGGAACCGTTGAGAATGGGCACCGGCTTCGACTCGGGTTCCTCCAGGCGCATTTTTTCAATTTTTTCGTTAAGCTCTCCATGGAGCACGAGTCTGAACCGAGGTATTGCCGCCCACCGTGTCCAATTTTTCTCGAACGGTCCCACGTTCGCAATCGGCGCAGGCTTGGACAACGTGACGTTCTGGCGAGCATGACATACGCGGAGGCAGGGTCTGAGGAGAACAGGAACCTGGTACTTCTCTGAAATCTCGAATGCTCTCACAGCCATCTCCAGCGCCTCTGCCGGAGTTCCGGGGTCCAGCACGGGGACTTTTGCGAACCAGCTGAAGAAGCGGCTATCCTGTTCGGTTTGACTGGAATGAGGACCGGGATCGTCGGCAACCACAACGACCAGACCTCCGCGGACGCCGAGATAGGCCGCACTCATGAAGGGATCCGAAGCAACGTTCAGACCGACCATCTTCATGACGGCCACCGACCTCATTCCGGCCAGCGACGCTCCATACGCCACTTCGAAGGCCACTTTCTCGTTAATGGACCATTCGAGATAGATCGAATGATCGAGTTCCTTTTTCCACCGAACAAGGGATTGCAGTACTTCGGACGATGGCGTGCCCGGATAGGCCGCGGCAACGCCGCAGCCTGCTTGAATGATCCCCCGCCCGATGGCCTCGTTCCCCATGAGAAACCTGACATCGGAATCGTTCTGACTTGGCATGGCTTTTTCTTACCTCATACGATAGGGGCTGTGTACGTGGTTTCCTTTATCCCATTTTTTGGACTCTCAATGCAACCCGAGACGAGTGCATCTCGGCTCATCCGGTCCGTTCACCTTTCACTTCGGGCAATGTTGTGGTATTTTAGACGATTAGGGGGCGGTCATTGACTCTATGGGCATGCCCCGCAGTGTTTCGCACGCGTAGACTTATCAAAACCGTTTCGTCTGCGAACGCGCAAGGCGGCTCTGGAGCCCTCGCCCGACGTACGACATTCCATGGCCTTGCCTTGGAGACAGGGAGGAACAACCTGCGGACGCGAGGAAGGACTTTGGGACGTACTCGATTTCACCTCAAAAACAGCCGGCTCCAATTCGTACGGTCCATCCGGGAGGCGCTCGCCGGAGTGCGGTCTCAAGGAGTCGGTGGGCCCGACCGCCCATCGAGACGGGTTTCCAAAGCGGAACCGGCCCTCGCCGAGTATCCCTCCGCTTCGCACAGTAAAGAAGGGCACGAGAGGCTCGGCAAGACCATTGCCCCGGTGGAACCGCCTTGGTGTGGACGGCACGGCAGACGTGCCTTGAAGGAGAACGCTCGGGACGCCGCGAGTCGGTTGGTCGGATTCGCGACAATCTTCCTGTTCATCTTGCTCTTTCCTCTTACCGGATTAGGGCAAACCGTGAACAGCCTGGTCGCTCAAGGCAAAGCGCTACGAGCCGAGGGGAAGACGCGAAAGGCCGTCGATATTCTTGCCGCGGTTCTTGAACGAACACCCGAACACGTAGAATCTTGGATTCATTTGGGAGCGGCTTATGAAGACCTGGGGAATTGGCGGGAAGCGGTCACGTGCTACCGGCGAGCTTTGAAATTAGATCCCGACAGCGCCGCGGCCGCGCACAATCTCAAGCAACTGCACTCATTCAGGGCCGTCAATGCGCCGGTGAAGCCGGTGAATCCGGCTGGAGAGCACCTGATCCAGATCGGTTTGAACGCCTTGAAGAGCCGCGATCTCGAGAGAGCGTTGGAAGTCTTTCGGCTCTGTCGCGGTTTGCTGAAGGACGACCCGCGGCCATTGCTCTACACGGCCGACATTTTGGAGCGCACGGGGAAAAGACGAAACGCCCTCGCGCTCTACGAACGGATCGTTGTAGCGTTCCCGAACTTTGTTCCGGCGCGGGTCAATTACGTCATTGCTCTACTTGCAACGGGAAACAGGAAGGCGGCTCTGAAACGAGCTCAAGAGTCGTTGGAAGCGTTCCCGGGCGACACTCGTCTGGCGTACCTGGTTCGCCTGTGCTCACCGGACGGACCGGCCGACGCTTCCAATAAGCGTGTCGGAACAGCCTTCCCCGAGAATCGTGCACCATGAGAAACCTTCTCAATGGAATAGTTCCGGGATTGGTCCTGCCGGTGCTTATGTTTGTCATGCTTTCGTACCCCTCGGTTCGGACGCAGGTGCGCGAAAGAATCCCACTGCTCGTCGCCTACGATCTTGCTCACCAATTGGTTTTGCAGATACGCTGCGCTGAATCGAAAGAGGACGGAACCCCACCCAATTACGCCGAGATACTCCGGGAATACATGAGTCTTGAGGACCACGAAGCGTTGATGGGGCTCAAGGACCTCTCGGGCTCGCCGCCGAAGCTCGACTTCTTTCAGGATGTACTGGCCCGATTCATACTTTGGCGCGAAGGACTTCCCCATGATTTGCTCCGGGTCGATCCAATCGACGAAATGAGGCGGAGATTGGATGCTCTGCGAGTCGCACATGCCGCGACCGACGCGCAGTGGGAAAAGATCGTCCGCATGCACGTGCTGGACTGTTTGAAGTACAGACCGCCCGATCCGGTGGTCGCTCCGGCACTGAGAAGAGAACTTCCTCCATCCGTCATGGCCCGCGGTCTCTCTTTTTGCGGGGAACAAATTCCGATCCGGCGCGACGACGTGAGGCAAAGAATAGAGAATCAGATAGAATATCTGCTCGCCGATCTGGTCGATACGACCGTTGTGTGGCTGAAACGGAAAGAGCGGTACGGTCACGTGATCAAGCGTATCCTCGCGGAGGAGGGCTTGCCCGAGGAATTCTGTCTCCTCCCCGCGCTGGAGTCCGGTTATGCCGGTACCGTAGTCTCTCCGACCAGGGCAACGGGGTGGTGGCAATTCGCAAAGCCCACCGCAGTTAGTTCACCCGGACGGAGCAAGGAGATGGATTGGGCTCTGCAAGTCACTCCGTGGCGGGACGACAGGACGGACCTCACCTTGTCGACGCGTTCGGCCGCACGATACCTCAAATGGATTCGTCTGAGGCTTTCCGGCGAATCCGAGCCGGTGAGTTGGCTCTTGGCTGCGGCCGCATACAATGCGGGACTGAGCAAAGCGAGCTATCGCACGGTATCATACGGGACCGGATGCTATTGGGACATCAAAATGCCCCGGGAGACCGAAGAGTACGTTCCCAGATGGGTAGCCTTGCACGTTATTGACGCGAACCGAGAGTTCTACAAGATCGAGATCGACGGCATCCACCCCATCGACTACGACACCATCGAGCGCATCACGTTCACCAAGGACTTGCCTCTCAGCGTCGTAGCGGCCGTCGCCGGATGCTCGGTACGTTTCATGCGGGAGATCAACCCGGCACTGCAAAGAGGAGAAAGGTCGTTCCGAGCCGGGGGCAACGGCAGGGCACTGGTCCATACCATCCACGTCCCTCGGGGGACGAAGGATTCGGTCCTCTCATTCTTGAAGGCTGAAGCGTACATGGAGAAGGACGTGTGACCCAATATGCCGATAGCCGTTTCAGGCAACCTCGACGTTGCTCCCGGGAGTATGTGAAATGACCTGTGCGGCCCTGGTTACGGCCGGCGGGCAGGGTGCGCGCATGGGGCGTGACATTCCCAAGCAATACCTGGATCTTCGAGGTATCCCAATACTTGCCAGGACGCTCATGGTCTTTGAGACGCACCCCATGATCGACACGATCGTGGTGACGGTACCGCCGGGGGATGAGGAATACTGTCAAGGTCACGTGATCTCAAGATATGGCATTCGCAAAGTACGCGAGATCGTACCCGGGGGAGACTCACGTCAACAGTCGGTGCACAACGGCTTGAAGACGATCGTTGAAACCGAAATAGTGGCCATCCATGACGGAGTACGCCCGTTCGTAACCGCGGACACCATCAGTCGGACGATCGAAGCTGCCCGGGCAACCGGTGCTTCGGCGGCCTGCGTGCGTGTTCGCGATACCGTGAAGAAACAAGAGGGAGAATTCCTGCACACCATCAGCCGGTCGAATCTCTGGCTTGCTCATACTCCACAGGCGTTCCGAACCCTCGTCATTCTGGATGCCCATCGACGCGCTCAAGAAGACCGCTTCGTGGGAACCGACGACGCATCGCTTGTTGAACGTCTCGGCATCCCCGTGAGCATAGTCGAGGATGCGTACACCAACCTGAAGATCACCACCCCGGATGACCTGAACCTTGCCGACATCCTTCTTCGGCGGGCCCTCTCGCCGTAATAACTTTCCAAAGTATTCGTGACTCACGTGTACTAGGTTCGTATCAGCCCCAACTCACGGTGTACGTGCACGATCGGCCGCCTTTTTTCCTGCACGGTTCAGATTCGTCATGGAGCACGAGAACGTCTCTAATTTCCGAAGTCTTGAAGCGCTTGGCAAAACCTTCGATGACCCCCCGGTCGAATGAACACGGATACGGATTGGGGCAGGTAAGTCGAGCTCTCTTCAGCCCGCGGTCGTCATCAAGCTGCACATAGTCATAGCTCCCGATCTCGCCTCCTCGGTGGTTCATGTGATACGCTTGATTGATTGCATTCAGGCAGATTTCCAGCGAGTCTATACCCGGAGGAAGCTTGGCACTGGCGGCAATGTTCTCCCCAATTCGGAAAAGCATTTGAGTGCTGAATCTGTTCTGGATCTCTCTCATCGCGTCGAGGAGGGACTGCAGTCGGTAGTACTCTCCATGCCGGGGGCTGTCAATCCCGTGCTTCCGCAAAATTTCCAGGCCCAGGTTCTTCAGTTCCGATGGGAACCCCGCAATAAACGCGTCGATCACTTCTCCCAGCACTTCGACATCGGGCGAAAAAGACTCAAATTCCGGCATGACGACCTCCAGTTCTTGCGTGTGCCGATGTCTGCACCGTCACGTGCCCGGCAAGTCCGCTCAACGGGCCGCATCCGTGCATCACGGCCACTGTCCGGGACTGATCGGACGACACTCGAGGCACATTTTGGTGGCATCATCGGTGATTTTAACCGGATACTTTCCGGTAAAACATGCGGTGCAAAAATTCTTGGCAGGCATGGGCATTGCCCTGAACATTCCCTCGAGGCTGAGATAGCCCAGGGAATCCGCTCCAATAAAGTGACAGATCTCCTCCACCGAGCTGTTGCACGCGATCAATTCGCCTTTGCTGGAGAAGTCGATGCCGTAGAAGCAGGGGAACCGGATAGGCGGACAACTGATTCGCATGTGGATTTCTCGGGCGCCGGCTTCACGAAGAGTGCGCGTTCTCAGCCTGCTTGTGGTTCCGCGGACAATTGAATCATCCACCACCACCACGCTTCTGTCCTGAAGTATCTCCCGAACCGGATTGAGCTTCAGTCGCACGCCAAGATCTCTTACCACCGGCGACGGTTGAATGAACGTTCGTCCCACGTAGTGGTTTCTAATGACCCCGTATTCAAAAGGCACTCCGCTGCCCTGCGAATAACCGAGTGCCGCGTAGTTTCCCGACGCGGGCATGGGCACAACCAGGTCCGCACCTTCAACGGGACTCTCCAGAGCAAGCTGAAGACCCAGCTGTTTTCGCACGTTGTACACACTGTGGCCAAAGATTCTCGAGTCCGGTCTGGCAAAATAGATGTACTCGAATATGCACACCGCGGAATTGGCCTTTCTATGACCATGCACGGATCGGAGTCCATTTTCGTCCGCGATGACGATTTCTCCTGGTTCCACGTCTCGTACATACTCGGCCTCAATGATGTCCAAAGCACAGGTCTCGGACGTGAATATGATCGCATCGCCCTTACGTCCGATGCACAGGGGCCTGAATCCGTAGGGGTCTCGTGAGGCAAGTACGGCATTTCCGGTGAGGAGAACCACCGACCAGGCTCCCCTAAGCTCCTCGAACACTCGTATGAGACGCTCTTCAAGGCTTCCTTTCTTGTGAAGTACCAGGTGCGCCATGAGTTCGGAGTCTGTGGTCGTCTGGAAAATCGCGCCCTTGGCTTCGAGTTTTCTACGTAACTTGGTGATGTTCACCACGTTTCCGTTGTGACCCAGGGCAAAGATACGGTCGATTTGCTCCGCCAGAAAAGGCTGCGCGTTTCGCAACATGGAACTCCCGGTCGTCGAGTACCGGACGTGGCCGATTCCCATATGGCCTTTGAGTTTCAGCAGTTCGCCTTCGTTGAAGACGTCCGAAACGAGTCCCATTCCCTTGTGAACGTGAACGTCGGTCCCGTCGCTCGTCACGATTCCCGCGGATTCCTGTCCGCGGTGCTGTAACGCGTAGAGGCCTAAATAGATCAACCGAGCGGGGTCTTCAGCGCCATAGATGCCGAAAATTCCACAAGCTTCTTTCTTCGAGGGGGGGGCAAGCATTCTGTGATGTCCAGGAAATCGATCGAGTGCGTTTCTCAGTCACAAATTATCCGACGTGCCGCTTCACGTCAAGAGAGGTCAACGGAGAGGCGTTCATGGGCTATCCACAACAAACCGGTCCGTTGGCCGAGTTCGGAGCGGCAGGGCGAACGCCCTCATAGGCGCTAATTTAGGAAGACAATGCCTCGCGCCCGGCCTTGACAGACCGGTCTACTCTCATGCAGTCCCTCCGGGACGCAAATCCTTCCAAGCCCGAAGGGGCGGCCGAAAGTAGCCCGGTGCTTCAGTGCCGGGCAGAGAGCGGCTTTGGTGCCGATAACGCTTATTTGAGCGCCTATGGCGAACGCCCTGCATCGCGGAGGTTGCGTGGGCGTACGTACCTCGAACCGACTGCGGCGAGGCTCTCCCCTACCGTTATCCGCGGTAAGACGCTGAATCGTTCGGAATTCCGTCCTCGATCTCCTCACCGGGGGCCCGGGGCGGAAGGGGCTCGATTGACCGCCGGCCCCCAACCGGCTCGCGGGTCTTGGCCGTGCGGAATCTCAACCGGTTTGGGCATTGCTATGGACGACTGCCGCTCAGGCGAAGAACCGGGTCGCCCTTGCTCCGACGAGCCGGCCTGACTCGCGCGAAGACGTCTTGGTTGGGCCTGTGGACGCTGCGGCGGGCTCGGGCTCACTGCGGGTTCTTGCTGAGCCGGCTGCGCGGTAGGAGGATAATACTGAATCGTCGTCCCTTCCGGAGTTGTGGTTGTGATCTTTACTGCGCCGGCAGGAAGGTTCGGGTCGAAATCGTATCCGGAATCGGTGGGTTGCGAGGCTGCTCCCTGCTGCTGAACAGGTGCGGCCGCCTGAGGCTGAACTTGAACCGTCACGGGCTGCGATCCGGGTTGCGGTGCCTGGGCTTGAGGCGTGGAGTACTGGACCTGCGGAGCGGCTTGCGGCTGCTGATAACCTTGCCATTGGGGCTGGTAGCCCTGTTGCGGGTACCCGTAACCCGGCTGAGCCTGCTGATACCCATAACCCTGAGGGTCTCCGTACCCCTGAGGTGTCCCGTACGGTTGAGGATACCCATAGCCTTGGGGATCTCCGTACCCTTGGGGGTATGCGGGCTGCTGCTGTGGCTGCCCGCTCGGCGCGGCGCTTCCTCCGTAATATTGCGGGCTGTCAAAGGTGTTTGGAGGACCCGTTCCCCACAAACCCATGCCCGACTGGCCGAAGATGGAGTCGAGAAGGCCCTGGCTCCACGCGGTGCTTGGAAGAACCACGAATAGAACCATGATAACCATTCCTGCTCGTTTCATCGTATTCTCCTCGCGGCCCAAGAGGCCGTATTGCGTAAGATGAACAGGTAGATATGTTTCGACACTAATTTAAATTATTTTACTTCAGTGGTCAATGTCTGTCAAGGCAATCCTTGGGTTCCGTATCAAGCGTCGAGTAATTTAGGAAATAGCTCACAACAATACGCATTGGAGGGGGGCCGGCAAATGCTCCATCCAAGGCCGGGTTTGCTGAAATTCCCTGTCATTCCAGCTTTTCCAGTACGTAATCCCGGGTCCCGAGGCCGATCCGTTCGGCATAGGCGAGCTGATGGGCCCAATCGATTTTCGGGTAAAGAGAGCGAAACTTGTCTTCCCCCGGGGACAAAGCGCTCTCGAGGCAAGAGATCGGATTGCCCGGCGAGTTGTTGACAAGATCCACCGCGGCCTGATCGATGGCCACCGGATCCGAAGACGCGAGGATACCTAGATCGGGCACGATGGGACGATCGGAAAACGGCGTGCAATCACAGAGCGGTGACACGTTCGTGACAAACGTCATGAAGACGGTCTTTTCCTGCTTGTGGTTCAAGACCGCGGCGGCATATTCGACCATCTTTTCCATGAAGATCGGTACGGATTCATTCCATTGGATCTGAATGGCCTTCTGCCTGCAGGTAAGGATACACTCCGCGCATCCGATGCAATTCTCAGGATTTATCTCGGCCTTCCGACCGGATCGCACCTCATGGAGTTCGATTGCGCCTCCTCGACACCAGACGACGCATTCTCCGCATCCAATGCACTTCTTCTTGCTCACCTTCGGAGAGATGTTGGAGTGCTGTTCCAATTTGCCTTCACGTGCGGCGCATCCCATGCCCACATTCTTGAGCGCCCCGCCGAACGCGGAGAGCTCGTGCCCTTTGAAATGAGTCAGTACGACCAGACCGTCCGCGTTATGGATATCCGATCCTATGTGTGCCCTTTTTACATGGCTGCCGTTCACCGTAACCTCGACTCCGTTGTTGCCGCGTAGCCCGTCGGCAATGATTACCGGCGCGCCCGTGATTTCTCTGGTGAATCCATTGTCAAAGGCGGTACACAAGTGAGACTGGGCCTCGGCCCGCGATCCCACGTAGAGTGTATTGGTATCCGTGAGAAACGGCTTGACCTTCAGTTGACTGAGGCGATCGATAATGCACCGAACGAATTGCGGTCTGATATACGCAGTGTTTCCTCGCTCGCCGAAATGGATCTTGACCGCGATCAGGTCTCCGGGATTGAAGTAATTCGCGGGATCCAACGTCTCGAAGAGTTCCGTTATTTTCGTGCTTACATTCTTTTTCCAGCCGGCGGAAAGATCGGTCATGAAGACTCTGGAAGGCATAGAGCGTTCTCCTCAACCCGTTGTTTCGATAATAACGAAAAATTATCACCTGCATAACCGAAATCACAAGGAGATTTTTTTTGAAAAATCGTTGTGGTAGATGTAATATTTGTGCCGTAAACGGTATACTGTGATTGCGCGGAGTGATCGACCTCGGTACGCTGCACGTGCAGATGGGAGTCACCCGGCAGGCAACCGTCATCGCATGGACGGTAAGATGTCATCACGGGTACCGTCGGTCCGTGACGCAAATCGGGACCGTGACGACGTGAAGAACGGCCACGGAAGGCCACAAGAAGCATAGAAGAAGTTGACCATGAAAGACCGCATCGGCGAGATGCTCCTGCGAGCGGGAATAATCGACGAAGACAAACTGGAAAAGGCCGTAGATTATCAAAGGACTCAGGGCGGGAAGGTTTCGAGTGCTTTGATTAAATTGGATTTCCTTGACGAGGACGATCTCCTGGAGTTTCTTTCGCGACACCTGGGGCTTCCTACCGTTTCGCTCGATGAAATCGATGTCGATCCCGATTCCGTAAGATTGTTGCAGTCTTCCATAGCTCAGAAGTACATGGCGATTCCCTACGGACAGGTGAACGGCACGCTTCATGTGGCCATGGCGGACCCCACCGACCTCAATGCAATCGACGACATCAAGTTCGTGACCGACCTCGCGGTTGAAGTCAGCATCGCCACCGAATCTCAAATACGTAAGGCCTTGGACACGTTCTATGACACGGGTATGGACGCCCAGGAAATGCTTGACGAGTTCGAGGACGACGACATGGAGTCGATTGGTGCGGACGATTCGGACCTTGACGGCGAGGACCCGCTCAAAGCCGCTGAGGATGCACCGGTGGTCAAACTTGTCAACTATTTTCTGCGGGAGGCTATTCAGAAAAAGGCCAGCGACATCCATGTGGAACCGTATGAAAAGATATTCCGCGTAAGACTGCGCATCGACGGTGCACTGTTTGAGCTCATGAAGCCGCCGCTCAAGCTCAAGAATCCCGTCGTCAGTCGCTTGAAGATCATGTCGCGACTGGACATTGCCGAGCGTCGTCTGCCCCAGGACGGCCGAATCAAGCTCAAGCTCGGCAAGGGTCGCGACATGGACTTTCGCGTGTCGGTCCTCCCTACGCTGTTCGGGGAAAAGGTGGTCATGCGGCTGTTGGACAAGTCGAATCTCCAGCTGGACATGACAAAACTCGGGTTTGAAGAGGCGCCTCTGAAACATTTCAAGGAAGCTATCCATAAGCCGTTCGGCATGGTCCTGGTAACCGGTCCCACGGGATCGGGAAAGACCACGACGTTGTACAGCGCCCTTTCCGAGCTCAACGCTCCCGACGTCAATCTGTCCACTGCGGAAGACCCGGTGGAGTTCAACCTTCACGGGATCAATCAGGTTCAGATGCACGAAGAGATCGGCCTTACCTTCGCGTCGGCCCTGAGATCGTTTCTTCGACAGGATCCCGATATTATCATGGTCGGGGAGATACGTGACTTCGAGACCGCTGAAATTGCGGTCAAAGCCGCGTTGACCGGGCACATGGTCCTTTCCACCCTGCATACCAACGACGCTCCCCAGACGATCAACCGTTTGTTGAACATGGGCGTGGAGCCTTTTCTCGTGGCGAGCTCCGTTAACTGCATTATTGCTCAGCGGTTGGCGCGGAGAATCTGTACGAGCTGTAAGACCGAGATTGAACCGCCTGCCGAGGCGCTCAGAGAACTTGGCGTGAAAATGGAGGAGATAGGCACATTTCCCGTATATGAGGGCAAAGGATGCACGTCTTGCGGCAACACGGGATTCAAGGGCCGAGTGGCCCTGTATGAGGTGATGCCCGTCACCGACGAGATCAAGGAACTGGTCCTCGCGGGCGCGTCGGCCATGGAGCTCAAACGGGAAGCTGTCCGCTTGGGTATGGACACCCTTCGGATGGCCGGCGTCAATAAGCTCAAGGAAGGTATTACCACGATTCCGGAAGTGGCGAGGAGTACCATGGCGGATTAGCATCCGGGCCGACGTTTCGTCCAGTACGGGCAGAGGATCGACGCGGAGCAGTCGGCGTGTCCCGTTAACCGACCGGGCCGATCACCCGGGAAATTGGTGTAAATGACTATTACCGAAAGGAATTGACTTTGGCCAGCCTTCACGATTTTCTGAAAGAGATGGTTGAGCGAGGTGCGTCCGACCTGCATATCACCCCGGGTGTACCGCCCATGATCAGGACCCGCGGCGAACTGATTCCATTGGACTATCCGCCGCTGAAGCCGACCGAAACGCGACAGCTCTGCTACAGTGTGCTCACGGATGCACAGAAGCATCGATTCGAGGAGGCCCAGGAACTCGATTTGTCGTTCGGGGTCCGGGGCTTGAGCAGGTTCAGGGCCAATATCTTCATGCAAAGAGGCGCACTGGCAGGAGCGTTTCGTCTGATACCATACCAGATAAGGTCGTTTCAGGAACTGGGGCTGCCGTCGGTGGTAAACGACATATGCTCCAAACCGCGCGGCCTGGTGTTGGTGACCGGTCCGACCGGATCGGGGAAATCGACGACCCTCGCCGCGATGGTGGACAAGATCAACACCGATCGGCGGGAACATATCGTAACGATAGAAGATCCCATTGAATTCACCCATCAGCACAAGTCGTGCATCGTGAATCAGCGGGAGGTGCATCAGGATACGAAAAGCTTTCACGCCGCGTTGCGTTCGATCCTTCGACAAGACCCGGACGTAGTCCTCATCGGTGAGATGCGGGACCTGGAAACCATAGAGGCGGCACTGACCGTCTCCGAGACGGGGCATCTCACGTTCGGCACCCTTCACACGAACTCGTGCGTTCAGACCATCAACCGGGTCATTGACGTCTTTCCCGCGCACCAACAACCACAGGTTCGCGCGCAGTTGAGTTTCGTGCTCGAAGGCGTCTTGTGCCAGACGTTGATACCGACCATGGACGGAAGAGGAAGGGCATTGTCGTTGGAGGTCATGGTTCCCAACGCGGCCATTCGAAACTTGATCCGAGAGGACAAGATCCATCAGATATACTCACAGATACAGGTCGGGCAAGCCAAGTCGGGTATGCAGACGATGAATCAATCGCTGCTGATGTTGTATCAGAGGAGAATTATCTCCTTCGACGACGCGATGGCTCGATCGCCTGATCCGGACGAACTCAAACAAATGATGTCCGGCGTAACAAAGGGTATCAAGAAAGGGTTGAGGAGCTAAGGGTGTTCGCCCGTTCCTCAATTCCTTCTGATCCAAGGAGGACGACATATGCCTGAATTTGTTTGGAGGGCGAGAACGACTGCCGGCAACATGCTCAAAGGGGAGATGAGCGAGGTCAATGAGGCCGTAGTCCTTACGAAACTCCGTAAGATGAACTACAGCGACATCAAGGTCAAGAAGAAGCCCAAAGACCTGTTCGAGAACATCGAACTGTTTCAGCCCAAAGTCTCCACCAAGGATGTCGTTATTTTCACCAGGCAATTTGCGACAATGATCGACGCGGGTCTTCCTCTTGTCCAATGCTTGGAGATTCTGGCCAGCCAGCAAGAAAATCGCACTTTCAAACGAGTACTCACTCAGGTCAAATCGAGCGTTGAGGGCGGAAGTACCTTTGCGGAAGCTCTCAAGGATCACCCCAAGATCTTTGACGATCTGTTTGTGAATCTCATCCATGCCGGTGAAACCGGTGGTATTCTGGATACCATTCTTCGAAGACTTGCGGTGTTTCTCGAGAAATCCGAGGCTCTCAAACGAAAAGTCAAGGGAGCGATGATCTATCCGGCCGTGGTCATCACCATCGCCATGGCCGTCGTATCAATCCTTCTCCTGTTCGTGATCCCCGTGTTCAAAGAGATGTTCGAGGGGGCCGGGCAGAAGCTCCCGGGTCCGACCCTGTTTGTGCTCGCAATGAGTGAGTTTCTCCAGGCGTACTTCATCTACATCTTCCTGACGCTGGGCTTCATAATTTTCATTATTCGGAAGTTTTACAACACGGAAAAGGGCAGGATGATCATAGACCGGCTCTTGCTCAGGACTCCGGTGTTCGGGATCCTGCTTCGCAAAGTCGCGGTCGCGAGGTTCTGCTCCACACTGGGAACGATGATTTCCAGCGGCGTCCCCATACTGGACGCGCTCGAAATTACCGCGAGGACTGCCGGCAACGTCATTATCGAGGCTGCGATCATGAATACGAGGACCGCAATTGCCGAAGGACGAACCATCGCGGAACCTCTCATGGAAACGGGTGTCTTTCCAGGAATGGTCGTGCGTATGATCGCGGTCGGGGAAGCGACGGGTGCTCTCGACGCCATGTTGGCCAAGATCTCGGAGTTCTACGACGAGGAAGTCGACGCAGCGGTCGAAGGCCTCACACAGTTGATGGAGCCGATCATGATCGTTTTTCTGGGAGGAGTTTGCGGCGGCATGGTCATCGCGATGTACCTCCCGGTGTTCTCCATGGCCGGCGTGGTCTCGGAAGGCCAATAGCGGTTGTCATCCGGCTTCATCGGTCGGAGGGGATCGAGGAGAGGGCGAGGAGGCGGCTCGGTCGGATGCCGATTGAGGCGGGACCCGAGACCCAAGTCGAGTGCCGGGGAGACCGGCGAAGGGCTTTCTCGGCTGTTGGCCTGACGACGATCGATTCGATGTCATTGGGAAGTCGTATCGGCGGGATACCGGACCGGTCGCCGAAGAGTCTGCTCACGAGGCTGACAAGCCTCTTTTTTTTTAGGTGTTTCTTCGGGCATATCGGTAGAACGTGCGCGGGCAAGCCGGTGGGAGGTGATGGAGAGTCGGGACGATTCAAGACGGCCAAATGGATTTCCCATGATGGGAAACGTGCAGAGGTGCTTGGTGAGACTGCCGAGGGACGGCTCGTTCTCTGGAGAGGCGCGGTGTCCATTGGGAGGGCTTCACTTGACTTTTTGGGGGGGAAAGGATAATAACCCGGTCTGATCAGGGGACCGATTCAGGAGAACCGAAAAGGTGGCGGAACCTTCAACAGAAAAGACGAGAGCTCATGGAGCATCTTTGACCGAAGCGCGACTGCGCAAGGTCCAAGAATTGGCCGATCTAGGTATTCCGGCGTATGCCGTGGGTTTTGTTCCGGTTTTGAGTGCGGCGGAATTCCAGGAGCGGTTTCGCTCGGCAGAAACGTTCGATGGATCCGAAGATTCCATAAGCATGGCGGGAAGAATTTTTGCGCTGCGCATCATGGGAAAAGCGACATTCGCCCGCGTACGCGACAGCTCGGGCGATTTTCAGGCCTATTTGACGCGGGACACGCTCGGGAGAGACGCATACAAGCTCGTGAAGAAATTGGATGTGGGAGACATTGTCGGCTTTCGCGGAACACCGTTTAAGACCCGTACCGGCGAACCGAGTATTCTTGCAGACCAGATGAAACTGCTCACCAAGTCGCTTCGACCTCTTCCTGAAAAGTGGCACGGGTTGACCGATATCGAAATACGGTACCGTCAGCGCTATCTCGATTTAATAGTGAATCGTCACGCCAGGGAGATCGTCGTAACGCGCAGCCGCATCGTTTCGTACTTGCGAGACTTCCTGACGAAGCGCGGCTATCTCGAGGTGGAAACGCCGATGATGCAGCCCATTCCCGGTGGTGCTACCGCCAAGCCGTTTGAGACGTTCCACCATGCCCTGAACCGCGGCCTGTTCCTGAGAGTGGCGCCGGAGCTGTACCTGAAGCGTCTTCTGGTCGGCGGCTTCGAAAGAGTCTTTGAAATTAATCGGAATTTCCGAAACGAGGGGATTTCCACACAGCATAATCCCGAATTCACCATGCTCGAATTCTACCAGGCATACAGCACGTACGAAGATCTCATGGCTCTCACGGAAGAAATGATTTCCGGGGTCGCCCTGGAGACTACCGGCAGTTATATCGTGCCGTACGGCGACGGCGAGGTGGACCTGACGCCGCCGTGGAAGAGGATCACGGTGAACGCAGCCCTCGAAAGCTACGGCGCACTGACCGCAGAACAGGTTGAAGATCGCAACGGGCTGTTCATCAAGGCAATGGACATGGGCCTGGACGTCCACAAGGACGCGTCGCTCGGCAAGTTGCGAATGGCGTTGTTCGATGAACTGGTGGAGAAGCGCTTGTGGGGTCCCATCTTTGTACACAAGTATCCGGTTGAGGTGTCCCCGCTGGCTCGCAGGAACGATGAAGACCCCACGGTCACCGACCGATTCGAACTCTATATTTGTGGGCGGGAAACCGCGAACGCGTTCACGGAACTCACCGATCCCTTGGATCAGCGCGGTCGGTTCGAGGAACAGGTTCGGGCACGAGCGGCCGGGGACGAAGAGGCACATTTTCTCGACGAGGATTTCCTGAGGGCGTTGGAGTACGGTATGCCGCCGGCAGCCGGCGAAGGTCTCGGGATAGATCGTTTGGTGATGCTTCTGACCAACGCGCAGTCTATCCGAGAAGTGATTCTCTTTCCTCATATGCGCCCGGAAAAGGGAGTCGGATGAGGTTGCCCTTCGAAATAAGCGTGGGTTTACGCTATATGAAGGCCAAGCGCAAGCAGGCCTTTGTCTCGGTTATCAGCGGGTTCAGCGTGCTGGGCGTCATGCTGGGAGTGATGACCCTGATTATCGTGCTGGGAGTGATGAACGGCTTCGAAAAAGATCTCAAGGAGAAGATTCTTGGGACCGTGTCTCATCTCGTGGTGACGAGCCATTCCAGTCGTCGGGTGACGGAGTGGCCGGCGCTGATGGAACGAATTAACCTCTTTGACGGTGTAAAGGCCGTCACGCCGTACATATACGGTCAGGCCATGCTCTCCACGAGCGGTGTCGTTCGCGGAGTTGTGGTGCGAGGCATCGACACCCAGACGGCCGGAAACGTGATCGCGCTTCCTCGGTACATTCTCCACGGCACACTGGAGGATTTGAATCCGTCCAAGGACGGAATGGGAGGACTTATCGTAGGCAAAGAACTCGCCATCGCGAACTCGCTCAGAGTCGGCGACCTGGTGCAACTGATCTCGCCGCAGGGAAGGAGGACGCCCATTGGAGCCATCCCGAAGGTGCAACACTTCAGGATCGTGGGAGTTTTCAAGTCCGGGATGTACGAGTTCGATGCAAATCTTGCCTACATGTCTCTGGGGGAAGCTCAGAAGTTCTTTGAGATGGGCAACGGCGTCACCGGAATCGAGGTGAATCTCTCGAACATCTATGATGCGCCCAAGTTGGGCGGCAGGATTGAGGCGTCGTTGGGATCGCCCTACTCGACCAGGACCTGGAGGGACATGTATCGCAACCTCTTCAGCGCCATGAAGTTGGAGAAGATAGCGATGTTCATCATCCTGACATTCATCGTCCTGGTGGCGGCGTTCAACATCATTATCTCGCTGATCATGCTCGTCATGGAGAAGAGCAGGGATATTGCGATCCTGAAGGCGTTGGGAGCAACCTCGGACAGGATCATGAGCATCTTCATTGCACAGGGTATGGTTGTGGGCGTTGTGGGGACTTTCCTGGGCGCCGCGGCCGGCATCGCGGGAGCGGCTCTGTTGGCAAAATATCCGATCATCGAACTACCGGAGGAGATCTATACCATTTCCACGCTCCCTGTTTCAGTGACGACGTCCGACGTCCTTATTACCTGTTTGGTGGCACTGCTCATATGCTTCTTGGCTACGATATACCCCTCTTTGCGCGCCGCACGCCTGGAACCGGTGGAGGCGCTTCGTTATGAATGAGCCCCGGCTCTATGAACTGACCGATCTGTGGAAGAGCTTTTCCAACGGAACCAAGGTCGTGGAGGTTCTGCGCGGGGTGAACCTCACGGTAAACCAGGGAGAAAGCGTGGCCGTCATCGGTCCATCGGGAGTGGGGAAGAGCACGCTGCTCCACATCATGGGACTCCTGGACAAACCGATCAGCGGAACACTGCTTCTCAAGGGAACGGACGTTCGGCAACTCAGCGAGAGCGCTCGGGCGCGCATTCGCAACAAGAGCATCGGTTTTGTCTTTCAGTTCTTCCAACTCCTGCCCGAATTCACGGCCCTGGAAAACGTCGTTATGCCTGGTCTTATTGCGGGCGACCGCGGCAACGGAATCGTCGAGAGGGCTCGGAGTCTACTCGAGACCGTAGGGCTTGCGGACAGGGTCGGCCACCGGCCCGGAGAACTTTCGGGAGGAGAGCAACAGCGGGTTGCCATTGCCAGGGCATTGATCATGAATCCGGATGTAATCCTGGCCGACGAGCCAACGGGCAATCTCGATCCCGATACCGGGGAGGAAATAGAGATTTTGTTGAGAGATCTCAATGGGTCCCGGAAGACGACGCTGATTGTGGTCACCCACAAGGAATCGCTTTCACGGGTCATGGATCGAAGAGTGGGCCTGATCGGTGGGAGACTCGTGGAACTAGGATGATCAAGGTTATTGCCGTCATAATGATTCTCCTGTTGGTCCCTGTTCCGCCAATGGCTCAGGAGCAGGAGCAGGAGACAAAGCAGAAGAGGGTTCTCATCTTCCCGTTCAGGATGAAGACCAAGGATTCTGTGGACACGTTCAGCAATGAAGTCGCGGCCGCCCTAGGCGCGGAGTTGTCCCGCGAAGGCGACGTGAATGTTCTGAGCGGCGGCCAGTTTGTCGAGGCGGTGCGGCTGCCCCGGGTAGATCCCGCGCGTCTGGAAAGGATAGCCGGCCGCATCGGCGCGGAAGTGGTGGCTTGGGGATCCGTATCCAAGCTTGAAGATGGGTATTCGCTCGAAGTGTGGGCGTTGGATACGAAACGGTCGGACAAGCCCCGGCTCTTCACCGCGACCGGAAAGGACATGCAGGAGTTGGTGGCCGCCATGAAGGATCTCGCCGTGGATATCGGTGGTGCCGTGCTGGACCGGCCGAAGATCGGTAAGATTCACATCGAGGGGAACAGGAGAGTCCAAACTGAAACGATTCTCAACCGGGTGGAAATGAAACCGGGGACACAATTCCGTAAGTCTGCAATCGGTGAAGACATCCGGAGGATCTACGATCTGGGGTACTTCGATGATGTTCAGATCCGCGCGGAAAAGACTCCCACAGGAGAAATCGATCTCAACATAGAGATCAAAGAACGCCCCTTCATCAAAGAAATTGAAATCAGTGGAAACACGGTGTTCACAGCGGATCAGATTCTTGACCGCCTTCTCACCAAGCGCTTGAATGTGGCCAGTGTCGAAAAAATCAGGGACGATATCCAGAAGGTCAAGAAGATGTACGAGAAGGAGGGATATTACGAACCCAAGATTGATTATGAAATCAAGGAACTGTCGAGAGACGAGGCGAACCTGATATTTACCATCGATGAAGGTGTGAAGAGCTACCTGACGGAAATAGTCCTGGAAGGTCGAAAGAGCATTCCCGAGAAGGAACTCAAGAAGATCTTGAACGTCAAGGAGAAGACCTGGTTCTGGCTCATCGACGATTCAGGCACCTTTACAAGCGAGAAACTCGAAGAAGATCGAATGCGACTCATCGCGTACTATCTCGACCACGGTTTTGTGCAGGTTCAGGTGGGCGCTCCTCAGATCGACATCAAGGATGGAAGGGCAAAGGTGACCTATCCCATCCGAGAAGGACAAAGATTTCAAGTCAGGAAAGTCGACGTCACCGGCGAGCTCATCGTTCCCGAAGAAAAACTGAAGGAAGAACTCAAAACAGGCCCCAGAACATGGGTCAAACGTTCACTCATCGCCGAGGACATCCAGGCCCTTCAAAGACTGTACAACAACATGGGGTATGCGTACGTGGACATAGCTCCACGGCAAAAGGCCAATGAAGAGCATAATTTCATCGACATCAGTTACGAGATATCGAAGGGAGAACGGGTCTCCATCGAGCGAGTGGACATTGTGGGAAACGATCGGACTCGCGACAAGGTGATCCGCAGGTCCCTGGCCATTAATGAGGGAGATCTGTACAACGCGGACAAATTCGAGAACACGAAGAAAAACCTTCAGAGCATGGATTATTTCGAAGGGGTTCAGATACAGACCGCACCGGGTTCTCGGCCGGACCTCATGAACGTCACCGTACAAGTCTCGGAGAAGAAGACGGGTTCACTGGCGGCCGGCCTTGGGTATTCCTCTCAGGATGGGGCCATGGGAAACGTGGATCTCAAGGAGAGGAACCTGTTCGGCATGGGAATCGTGGCCAATGTCAAAGCAAATCTGTCGGGACGCAAGAACAACTACGAAGGGTCCGTAACTTACCCCTGGCTCTTTGATTATCCTCTCACAGGCAGCGCTCGAGGGTATCGCGCGGTTCAGAGGGAAACCCAGTTCGTGAGGGAAGGAGAAGGTCTTAGTCTTCACCTGGGCTTTCCGCTCTACGGTGCCTGGAGTATGGACACCGGTATAGGTCGCGACTCCAGTAAAGTTTCCCAATTCGAGAGAGTGTACGCATTGTCCGTGGTGGACTACTATAAGCGGTACAACACAGTCGCTCAACGGTTTCTCAACGTAGCGGAGAATTCCGTGACCGTAGGTTTTGGTCGAGATACGCGTATCGGCCATGTCATACCGAGAGGTGGAAGCAAGATATCCATTGGGAGTCGCATATCGGGTTTTGGCGGCGACGTGGCCTTTCAGCGTTACTTCACGGAGGCAACCTACTACTATCCGTTGTTGTGGCAGGCGATTTTCAAAGTTCGGGCAAACGGTTCGCTGTTGCAGGAATCGGGAAGCGACCCCATACCGTTCGACCGTCGGCTCGTCTTGGGGGGAATCCAAAGTATTCGGGGATATCAAAACGGGGAGATCGGCCCGCGAGACAAATACGGCAGCATCATCGGCGGCGACCGCTCATTGTTCGCCAATGCGGAATGTCTGTTTCCGCTTGTAGAAAGCATGAACCTCAATGGAGTCGTTTTTGCGGACGCGGGCAATTCCTGGAACGTTGAAGACGGCCCGTTTCTGGATGAAGTTAAGGCAGGGGCCGGAGTCGGCATCAGGTGGATGTCCCCCATGGGGCCCATCCGCTTGGAATACGGATGGAAGATCAATCCCGCAAAAGGTGAGGAGCCCGGGGCTTTTGCCTTTGCCATGGGACAGCTCTTCTAATGGTTTTCACACCAACGAAGATCGCCCTGCGGATCGGAACGGCGACAAAGGAGGATGGTGAACACACAGGTCCATGCAACGGCGGCGTATGATGCCGGAGGTGGACACGGATGACGAGCAGGGGCACGGTACTCGCCGTAACCGAGAGTGCTTTGCCCGGCCGATCGTTTCCGACATAGATTTTTGTTGGGACTATCGTGCGGCCGTATGCGGGAGGTCTCCGGGACTGCGCCCCCAAAAGCAATCCTGCAAAGATACCAAAAGAAAATGCCGGCGACTCGGGAGGGTATCTCGAATGTCGCAAGGCGGCACTTCACCAAAAGAGAAGGAGTTGAGTAATGAGAGGACGCTCTGTAACGGTCATCTGCCTGGTTCTCGGGATGGCGCTTGTATGGTTTGGAACCTGCGGGGCTCAAGGCCTGAAAATCGGGTTTGTTGATTTCGTTGAATTCGCCAACAAATCCAAGAAAGCTCAAGCACAGCAGGACAAATTGGTTCAGCTCGTGTCTCAGAAGCGCAACGAGCTCGAGAATAAGAAGAAGGAACTCATGGATCTCCAGGAGCAGCTTCAGAAGACCGGTCCCATGCTGAAGGAAGAAGCACGGAACGCGAAGATCAAGGAATTGGGCATCAAGGAAATGGAGTTGAAACTCCTGGAAAAAGAGGCCGAGAACCTTGTCCGGAACGAGCAACAGTCGGCTCAGGAAGTTTTTCAGAGAGACGTGATCAAGGTAATATCCGCAATACGGGAGCAGAAGGGCCTGACCCTGGTGCTTAATTCCGCGGCTCTCCTTTCCGTTGACGACGCGTTGAACATTACCGACGAAGTCATCCGCGCCTACGATGCCCAAGGGGCCGCCGCGGCCAGACCGGCTGCGCCGAGAAGGCCCGCAGCCGCTGCTCCCGCTGCGGCTCCAAGAGCGACTGGTCGCCCGCAGGCCCCCGCCAGGCCGGCGCAGTGACGCGGGTAAGAAGATCGTAGGACAAAGATGAGCACGTTCACGCTCGATCAACTGGCGGATATTTTGGGAAAGGTGTCCTCCGAAAGTCCGGGTCCTGAGATCACGGGCGCACGGCCGATTGAGTACGCCCGTGAAATGGACATCACTTATGCGGCCAATCAGGCGTTCCTCAAAAAGCTGGCCGAAGGGTCCGCGGGCGCGGTCATCCTTCCTCAAGGGCTTGACGCGGGCGGACTCCCACACATACGATCGGCAAACCCGGAAGCGGATTTTGCCCGGCTGACGGCCGTGTTCTATTCCCATAAGAAGCCCTCCGGGCACGTTTCTCCCCGGGCCGAAGTTCATCCCGAAGCGAAGATCGGCACGGGCGTCTCAATCGGCGCATTCGCAGTGATAGAAAAGGGGGCCGTGCTGGGCGACCGTTGCGTGGTCGGCTCCCACGTGAACATTGGAGAGGACGTTCTCATTGGTCCCGACACAAGGATCTTTCCCAACGTCACGATCTATCCCGGTGTGATCATCGGCTGCAGGGTGATCATACACTCCGGTTCGGTGATCGGATCGGACGGATTTGGATACGCCAGAGATGTGGACGAGAACGGACTGCCCGTAAATGTCAAGAAATTCCATAGTGGAAGCGTCCGGATCGAAGATGATGTCGAAATTGGAGCCCTTTGTGCAGTCGACAGAGGACTGGCCGGCAATACCAGGTTGGGAAGAGGAGTCAAGATAGACAACTTGGTTCAAATCGCCCACAGCGTGCAGGTGGGAGACCAGACGGTGATGGCTTCGCAGGTTGGTATTGCGGGGAGTTCTTCCGTCGGCAAGTACGGCATGATAGGCGGGCAGGTAGGCATCAAGGACCATGTTACGGTTGGAGACGGAGTTGTCCTGGCAACCCGTGTCGGAATCTACCGCAACGTTCCCGGCGGTTCCATAATGGCCGGATCGGTGCCCGCAATGCCCCACAAGGTTTTTCTGCGGGCGCAATCACTTTTCAAGAGGCTTCCCGAGATCCTGGAACGGGTCAGGAGACTGGAACGTCTCGTTCAAACACACCGCAAGGAAGACATATGATTCACCCCACGGCCGTCATTGAATCCGGGGCCCAATTGGGTAACAATGTCGCCATCGGTCCCTACGCGAGAATTGGGAGCAACGTAGTTATCGGCGACGAATGTGAGATCGGTTCGCATGTCTGCATCGAAGGCGACACGACCATCGGCGGGCGTACGCGAGTTTCTCCGTTTGCTTCCATCGGCGGACCTCCGCAGGATTTCTCATACAGAGGAGAGCGGACAAGTGTGCGTATTGGGACCAACGTGACGGTGAGGGAGTACGTGACGATTCATCGCGGCACCGGGAGGGGCCGCGGCGCCACGGTCATCGGTGACGAGTGCTATCTCATGGCATATTGTCACGTGGCGCATGACTGCGTGCTCGGTTCCGGCGTCATTATGGCCAATTCGGCCCATTTGGGGGGCCACATAGAGCTCGGGGAGAAGGCGATCCTCGGCGGCATCGTCGCGGTCCACCAGTTCGTCAGGGTCGGTGAATTTGCCCTGGTGGGCGGCGTGTCGGGAGTGGCAAAGGATGTTCCGCCGTATACTCTGGCTTCCGGTGCAAGGATCTACGTGTACGGACTCAATGAAGTGGGCTTGCGCCGCAACGGCTTCTCCCGCGATACGATTCTTGCACTCAAGCGGGCGTTCAGAATAGCGTTCCGTTCGTCGCTGACCAAGGAGCAGGCCGCTCTGAAAATACGCACCGAGATGGCCGATACTCCCGAGGCCCTGAAATTTGCCGAATTCCTCGTGACGTCTCGACGAGGGATGGCTCGTGTATCGTTGAGTCGTCACCACTTCAGGCAGGTATAGACTTGAACGGTGTGGGTATCATCGCAGGAGCCGGCGTCCTGCCCCTGTTTGTCGCCCACGAGGCACTCAAACGCGGATACCGTGTAGTGGCCATCGCGTTCCCCGGTTTTACCGATCCAACGATGGAACAGGTCGTTCGGGAAACCTTCTGGCTCAAGCTGGGCCAACTCGAACGCGCAATCTCCGTGCTTAAGTCGCAAGGCATCGACCGTGTGATCATGGCGGGCAAGATCGAGAAGGTCAACCTCCTTCGTCTTTGGAATGTGCGGCCGGATTTTCGTGCACTCCGGGTAATCCGGTCTATGGAAGACTGGCGGGACGATACGGTCCTCGGCGCGATCGCCGCGGAGCTTTCCCGAGAAGGGATCGTGGTCGACGAGATCACCCAATGGGCGGCGGGACTCATGGCCACTCAAGGAGTGCTTACCAAGAGATCTCCCAACGAAAGGCAATGGAGAGACATTGAATTCGGTCGGATCATGGCGCAAGGGATCGGTGCACTGGACATAGGCCAAACCGTCGTGGTAAAAAACGCCGCGGTACTGGTGGCCGAGGCCATTGAGGGAACGGACAAGGCAATTCGCCGAGCAGCCGAACTCGATATTCCCGACGGCGTCGTCGTCAAGATGGCAAAACCCAAGCAGGACATGCGCTTCGACGTGCCCGGCGTGGGAACGTCCACAATCGACAGCATGATTGTCGCCAAGGCCAAAGTGCTGGCGGTCGAGGCGGGGAAAACGCTCATTGCGGATTGCAGCGACATGATTCACAAGGCGGACAGGGCCAAGATTTCCGTTGTGGGAATTCCTGCGGACGGGTCGGTGCGGTAGAAACCTGCCGGAAGATTACGGGCACAGGGGCGCCCTTCCACAAAGATCCCGCATGACGCGGGAAGGACAGTCATTCCCAGCCCGTAGGAGTCCCGCTCAGAACGCGGGCCGGCCCCCCGGGTAGGCTTTCAGGTCTATGTGGTTACGTATTCCCGGAGTCGGAGTTCCGCGTCGTAGGGCGGCTGTGCCCGCCGTCTCCGCGGCGGGGGCCCGTTATCTTTTAGGGTATAAGCCGGGAACCGGTATTACTCCGGAGCCCGGCTTACGCCGGGAAGACGGGTGAGCCTCGCTGCCGGTCTCGATCTCTCGCATGCCGGAGATTCGTCACCGTCGTATTCCTGAAACGCAGTACTGAGAACATCCCACGGCTGCATTGATCCGGAGATACACCTTGCACGTCTACAAGCGCCTCCTCACATATCTGAATCCCTATCTGGTCAGACTCGTGCTCGCCGGCATCTGCATGGTCGGGGTGGCCCTTCTCACCGCGTCACTGGCGTATCTGGTGAAACCCGCGCTGGACGAGATCTTTCTCAAGAAAGACTCGCGCATGCTGTTCATGATCCCCATCGTTGTCGCGTCGGTGTACATTTTTAAGGGATTTTGCGATTTCGGTCAGTATTACCTCATGGCCTACGTAGGCCAAAGCGTTATCCGTGATTTGCGCAATCAGATGTTTGACAAGATCGAGAGCATGTCCGTCGGCTTCTTCGCGCGTCATTCCACGGGGGAGATGCTGTCCAAGATGAACAATGACGTAGCACTTGTCCAGGGAGCCATGACGAACGCCATCACGGGAATCGTGAGGGACGCGGTTACCGTCGTCGCGCTGGTGTGCCTCGTGTTCTACCGTGACTACAAGCTTGCACTGATCGCAATGATTGTGTTCCCTCTGGCCATCTACCCGCTCCTGTCCTTCGGCAAGAAGTTGAAACGCTATTCCCGAAGGATGCTGGTTTCTCTTGAGGACATCACGGAAAGACTCAACGAAACCATCACCGGGATACGCATCGTAAAGGCCTTTGCCATGGAGGACTACGAGCGCGAACGGTTCAGGAAGGTCAATGAAACCCTGTTCAATGCGTTTATGAGGCGATTCAAGGTCAGAGCCCTTTCCAATCCGGTCATGGAAACACTGGGAGGATTGGGCGTCTGCGCGATCGTTACGTACGGCGGGTACCAGGTGATCTCCGGTCACTCCACTCAAGGGACCTTCTTCTCCTTCATGACCGCGTTGTTCTTGCTCTATGAACCCATCAAGCGATTGAACGAGGCCAACATAACCATTCAGGAAGGCGTCAGTGCAGGGGAGAGGATCTTTGCGCTCCTGGACGCGGAAACAGAAGTGGTCGATGCGCCCAATGCCGTCGATCTTGCGACGGTGAGAGGGGAGGTTCTCTTCGATCGGGTCGGCTTTGCGTACGATCACGAACCGGTGCTCAAGGATGTCACTCTTCGGATTAGTGCAGGAGAAGCCATCGCAATCGTGGGAGAGAGCGGCGTGGGGAAGAGCACGCTGCTCGACCTTGTTCCTCGTTTCTACGATGTGACGTCCGGACGGGTGCTCGTGGACGGCATGGATGTGCGGGAAGTTACGCAAAAGTCACTGAGGGAGAATGTCGGGATCGTGACGCAGCAAACGATTCTCTTCGACGACACGATCAGGAACAATATCGCGTACGGAAGGCCGGATCTCCCTCTGGACCGGGTAGTGGAGGCCGCCAAGGCCGCGCACTCGCACAATTTCATCATGGGGCTTCCCAACGGTTACGACACGTTCATCGGTGAGAACGGAATACGGTTGTCGGGCGGGGAGCGCCAGAGAATTGCCATCGCGCGGGCATTGCTCAAGGATCCACCGATCCTGATCCTGGATGAGGCAACGTCAAACCTCGACTCGGATTCCGAGAAGGCAGTCCAAAGCGCGCTCGAAGTGCTCATGCGCGGGCGGACCACCCTCGTGGTGGCACACCGGCTGTCCACTGTCCGTAACGCGGACCGCATCTATGTCATCGTGGCCGGACGAATCGTTGAAGAGGGAAGCCACGAAGAACTCCTCGCACGGGGGGGCGAATTCGCCCGCCTGTACCACATGCAGTTTTCGTCCCAGGAAACGCGGGACGCTGCAACCGGCCCCATGTAGAAATGCGCGCGACTACGCAACTTGCCAAGGCTTTCTTGCTCCTTCCGGCTGCGGGGTATTACGCGGTACAGAAGGTCAGAGAGAAGGCGTACTCTCTGGGACTCCTGGCGAGCGAACAAGGGCCGGTGCCCGTCGTCTCGGTGGGAAACATCCTGCTGGGAGGGAGCGGAAAGACCCCGTTCGTTATCTTCCTTGCGCAAAGTCTACATGAGATAGGGTTGAAACCGGCCGTGGTAAGCCGCGGGTACCGCGGGCGATATCGTGGGTCCTATCTCGTGGTGTCCGACGGTATCCCGCGTCACGAGGGTCCCCTTGTCGAACCCGACGTGTGCGGCGACGAACCCCGTCTCATGGCTGAGCGACTGCCCGGAATTCCGGTGATTGTCGGCAGAAAACGTATTCATCCCGTGCGTGCCGCGCGAGATCTGTTCCACTGCAATGTGGTGATACTGGACGACGGGTTTCAGCACCTGTCGCTCGAACGGACCGTGGACGTGGTGTTGCTCAACGGAACGGAGGATTGCATGTTTCCTGTGGGGAGCCTGAGAGAACCGATCTCCGCGCTTCGTCGAGCGGACGTGGTGGTGCTCGTGGGTGAAGGAACGGAGCCTCCGGAAGCTGCTCGGCCATACCTCCGCGATGTACCGGTTTTTCGGTGCCGGCAGCATCCGGCGGGGGTCCATCAGGGCTTCTCATCCCGCATGAGCGCTCCGGATCTCTTCTCCGGGACCGATGTGCTCTTGGCTTCGGCCATCGCACACCCCAAACGATTTCGCGATACCGCGGAAACGCTCTCCTGGAGCGTACGGGCTCACAAGACATTTCCGGATCACCACGTCTTCTCGGATGGAGACCTGGAGGAAATTCTTCGGCAGGCAACCGACGCGGCCGTGGTGGTGACTGAAAAGGACTGGGTGAAACTCCCCCATTGGGCCAAGAAGACCGGGCGAGTATGGGCCCTGAGAATCGAAGTGGAAATGGAGGACGAGGGTTCGTTCCGGGACGTTCTCCTCGGGTTGTTGGAACCGCGATGAATCCTGCCGACAAGAGAATCCTCATCGTCAAGCCCAGTTCTCTGGGCGACGTGGTCCATACCCTGCCGGTGGTGCATGCAATCAAACGTACCTATCCATCGTGTTACATCGGCTGGATCGTGCAGAAGAGCTTTTCTGCTATTCTGGAGAGCGATCCCGCGGTTGACGAGATTATCCCCATTTCCATCCCGTCAACCAGCGATCCGCTCGCAGCGCGCGGTGCATTCATGAGAGCCGCGGTTGCGACGGTCAGGACGGTGAGCCGTCTCAGGAAGCTTTTTCGGGAGCACCCCTACGACATCGTGCTGGATCTGCACGCGTCCTTCAGGAGCGGTCTCCTGAGCATGACCAATCCGAACGGACTGAGAGTGGGCTTCGCGGACGCGAAGGAACTCAACACCTTCTTTCAGCACCACAGGCTCGTCACGGACTCGAACAAGCCTCATGCCGTGGATAAGAACCTTGTGTTCGCGCGACATCTTGAATGCGTTCCTCAACCGGAAGATTTCCGGGTGGCCGTTGCTCCGGAAGCACGAAAACGGGTTCGCGATTTCCTCACGGACAACGGAATAGGGGAGGGCGAACGCGTCGTGTACGCGAATCCTGCGGCCCGCTGGAGCACCAAGATGTGGTCCGTTGACGCATGGGCCCGACTCGCGGATCTGTTCATCGGTGACCTGGATGCGGCCGTCGTGCTTTCCGGCGGTCCCGGCGACGTGCCCTACATCGATTCAATCGCCGAGCGGTCGCAGGAACGCCCGCTCATCGCGGCGGGTAGACTAAGCCTCGCGGATGCGGTCGCGCTGATCGACGCGGCCGATGTGTACGTCGGGGTAGATTCCGGTCCCATGCACATCGCGGCCTTTACCGGAACGCCCGTGGTCGCGCTCTTCGGCCCCACGGATCCCGCCAAGGTCGGACCGTACGGGACCGGGCACAAAGTCGTCAGACACCACGATCTGGACTGCCTGGCATGCCGAAAACGATCGTGCGACAACCACCGCTGCCTGGAGGAGATCACGCCCGAAAGAATTCTTGACGAAACACGGACCCTGATGGGGTGGTAAGCTGTCGGATTCTTATAGTGTCGCTCCTTGAAGACTGCGGACGTTTTTACGTTTGTCATCGCGAGGGCGAAGCCCACGGCAATCGCGAGCGGTTAAGGATAAGAAGTCGAACTCAGGGAATCGACCACTTGGGTACTGCGACACGGCCGTCAGTCAATTCTTGATGAGACGGTCAACTTGGCCGAGTGCGATACGATTCTCCCGGACTTTGAGCCGCTCCGTACGAACAAGAAGCGGCTCGGAGAACAAGTCGTGTGATGGTTTCCCAGCTCCGGTTTCATCAGCACAAGTCGCCGAAGCACGGTATGCCTCGTTTGCGGTTCGAGGGGGTTACGGTAACACCGCCTTGGCCGTCTCCCGGCGATACTGCCGACGGTCTTTGATAAGGCCGAGGCCTTCTCGGAATATAGGGGCCGCAGTTCGGTGCGCAGGAGCGGTGGTCCCGCACGATCGCGCCTCTTCGTGCCAACAAGACATAGCCCTGACCCTGAGATTCACCCCCGATGAGGGCTACGGCCGGTTGCCCTGAACTCCGATCGCCGTGTGATTGATAAAATGCTCCCACGGCGGGAACCGCCCACGCGATGACGAACGCGGCAATGACCCCGCAGGCCGCTGATGCCAATTTAGTCGCTGTATTGCTCATTGGCTTTCCTCCACTGGCTGCCTTGCTCCATCACCCTGCACGTATCTTCCTGATGTCTTGGATGCGGAAAATCTTCGGAGGATTCAAACCGCGGTCCAAGCGCCCTGATCCCGATTGCCAAGTCCCCTCTCAACACATGGTGTTCTGATCGAATTCGCTTCTGTTTCGATGCTTTTCTGACGATGCGTTTCCACTGGCACGTCTGTGGCATGAACACGGTCGCGTTTACGAGCACCGTCTCCCCGGCGAAGGCCCATGCGCGTTAAGTTAAGGATTTTGGCTGCCAACCCATACATTAACCTGCACATGAATCGAGGCATGCACACCTTCTTGGGTATTGAAATGCAGCGATCTTATTGTGCTGAAGGCACACACGAATTTAGCCGGGGGATTCATCCCCCGGAATGAACGGGATAAATCAAACGCGATTTCCGTCCCGAAGGGACGGCGCGCATGGCCGCATTCACAGTGGAGAGCATTGCGGCGTCCCTTCAGGACGCGTCCACCATGTTCGGCCGTCGATTTCCGGGCCTTGAAAGGCCCGGCTAATCCCGCGAGACGCGGGACTTGTCCCTTCGGGACGGCATGAATCGGACCAAGATGAACCGGACCAACGGGCTTAACTTAACGCCTATGGGCGAAGGCCGGGGAGCGGCGGGCATCCGGCGGAGAACGCCTGTCCCCCCCAACAGCCGGGACGGTGAAAAATGTGCGACCGAACTTACGAATCAGAGTATAAAGGCCTCCGAGATCATTGAGGCTCACTCTCGGCCTGGATCCGACGGATGTGCTCTGCTACTACAGGCAAATCCTCCACGACCGACTTCCAAATTACCTTGAGACTCGTCCCGAAATAGTCATGGATCAGCTTGTCGCGCATGCCGGCCATCGATCGCCACGGCACATCCGGATAAGCTTGTTTTATCTCCGGCGGTAATCGTTTCGTGGCCTCCCCGATGATCTCGAATGCGTGAATTACAGCGTAGACCGTTTTCGCATCGCTGACGAACTGCTCCTCGGACAAGCCCTGAGTGAACTGCTTTATCTTGTCCACCGCGTCCAGGATATCCACCAGGTAATCCAGGTGTGTACGCTCCACCGTCATAGGGGCATGACCTCTCTGAGGACACGGTTGCCGATCCTGGGTTTCAGGGCATCCTTCATCACCAGATCCACTTTCACACCAAGAAAATCCGAGAGATAGTTCTCCAGTTCAATAAACTTCAACAAGCTGGGGGGGGCCCTAAATGTCACGAGAAGATCCAAGTCGCTGCCTTTTCGTTGTGAACCGTGCACATAGGATCCGAAAACGCCAAGGGACTCCACCTGGTACTTCTCTTCCAGGACCGGCAGCATCTGTCTCAAGGCGCCGATCAGGGTCTTGATTTCTTCTCCGGATTTCATGTCCTCACCTCTCAGTCCATACTATACAATTTCCAAGCGGCCCGTCGAGGACGGACTTTTACTATTGCCGGAAGCCGGCCCCAGGTAATTGATGGTCACTCTTTTCCGGGAGGTGTATCGGCAATCTGCTCCGCCTCATGCTCCGCGTCCAACCGCTTTGCCTCATTCTCCATCCAGGCTATTCCCTCCTCGTCGAACCCGTGACGGCTGCGCATGAAATCCGCGGCCTTCCTGTAATACTCGGCGGCTCTCACCTTATCTCCCTTGGCCTCGTACACCGACGCGAGTCGGTCCAATCCATCGACCTGGTCGGGATATCGTGTGATGAGTTGCCGGCAGATCTCCTCGGCCTTGTCAAGTCGGCCGGTTCGAACCAGATGAGGCACCGCATTGGAAAGAGAATCAAGCTCGTCGACTTCTTCCGGGAACATGGGTTCGGCCTCCACCTCCACCGGTGTGCCGATCTGCTCTTTCAGCAGACAGCATTTCTTGTACTTCTTGCCGCTCCCGCAGGGACACGGTTCGTTTCGCCCTATCTTCTGCACTTTCATAGGCTTCTCGTATCGAAAAAAATCCTCGTCGAGCGATCGCTGAAATTTTTTCACAACCTTCGATTTCTTGTCTTTCAACTCTCGGTCAGGATTTCCGTAACGTCCATGATTCCGCTCCTCCGTTCCGCGCCCACCGCCCCGTGTGGTCTTTCCAACTTCATCTTTGAGACACACTCGGCGCGTGAGCATACCATAGGCACGGATCCTTGTTAAGCATGATTCAAAGGACTTGGAGATTATGGTCTTGACTTTTCTCGGCACGTAATCCATCATTCCGCGCAGTACAAAAAAAAGGAAGAATTGGAAGCCGTTGGGGGAAACCGGTGCAAGTCCGGTGCTGCCCCGCAGCTGTAACCGCTGACGAAATCCGCAATCATGTCACTGGAGCATAACTCCGGGAAGGCGCGGAGATTAGGACGAAGCGGGAGCCAGAAGACCCGGACGGTTTTTCGGATCCGACAAACCTGCGCGGGCAGGGACCGGACGGCTCGTCTCGTACCCTCTCGCGTGTTCACCGAGAGGGTTTTTGTTTTGGCGACAATGGTCGATCTTCCCTGTAGACAGGTCTCCGCAGGCGTGAAAGGCCTGAAGCCTCTTGCAGGGCCGTCTTCTCAGCCGCTCGGCTCCTGCCGTCCCTCCATTGACCCGATCCCTCCTGCGAAAGGCGCGGCTCATGCTTGAGTTGAAGAGCCTGGTCGTCGGGCTAGTCTTTGCCGCGGGAATGTTCGCGGTGAAGACGGGTGCAGGTATCGACCGCTTCCTTTCCTCTCCGCGGCCCACAGGGCACAAGCTTGTCGTCCTGTCGGGAATCGCCGCGGGTTACTTGGCCGTCTTTCTTGCCTCTTGGTACGTATGCTCCCATGCGGACGTGGTCTTCTACTTCAACCGGTTAAATAGAGTCTTTCAATCGGGAATGACGTTGCACGTCATCGTTGCCGCCGGCCTGATCGCCCGGGGCTTTTGCTTGCTTCGCGGCAATTGGACGGAGACGGGGCGGCCGGGATTGTCATGGCTGTTCCCGGCGATCCCGTGCCCTGTTTGCGCCGCGGTCATCTTCTCCCTGGCGGGAATCCTCGTGAGCCTCTTCCCGGACCATTCCTTGAGCGCGGTTCTCGGCGCGTACGCCCTGTGTGCCGCCATCGTGCTTGCGACGCTCTTGGTGCTCCGCGTCTCAACGTGGATTCCAACCGGGCACGTCGAGCAGAGGATCGGCGTCGGCATGCTCCTTGTCGCATCCTACCTCGTCTTGTCCGTGCTCCTGGTACCCCATGCCGGCGACGTGGACAAAGTGTATCGGGTGGCCGCGTTTCATTGCCCCGGCTCATCCGTTGCCGCCGACGAGTTCGCGCTCCTGGTTGTTCCCGCGGCGCTTGCGGTCGGGGCAGGGTTCCTTCGACAGATGTTGCGGCAAAGGGGGGCGAGATGATCGATGTGGGAGCCGTCCTCAGGTCCCTGATATATCTCATTTCCTCGTCGCTTCTCTATCCCGCGATGCTGCTGCTTACGGTCCTTGTGGTCCGGGTCCTGGTCTTTTCCGGTTCCTTCATTGGAGAAGCGCTGTCCCGATCCAGTCTTCGTTGCATCTCGGGTCTGGAACTTTCCCGCAGGGATCTGACCGGAGATCTGTCCGACGTGTGCTCGTACCATGTTCGAGGGTATCTCAAGACCGCGCTGCAGGCGGTGGAATCTGGCTCGGTCATGTGCGAGACGCTTCTGGAAGACCTGCTCAGGCAGAAGAGTGCGGAACTGTGGAAGTCCCTGGACCAGGTCAGGATTCTGGTGCGCATCGGTCCCGGCCTGGGATTGATCGGGACCCTCATACCCATGGGCACCGGCCTCGCCGCGTTGGGACAGGGTGATGTGACGAAACTCTCGTCGGACCTGGTAATCGCGTTCACTACGACGGTGGTGGGTCTTGCCGTCGGACTGACGTCATATTTCTTCTATTGGAAAAAGAAGCGATGGGTTGAAGAGGACATCCGACGGATGGAATTCCTTACGGAGCTTCTCGTTGGTCGACCCGGCGGAAAGGAAGGCTCCCATGCGGTTCATGAAGCGGGTAAGACCGCACTCGGACGATGAGTTCGGCGGCGACGATCCCATGGCCGGGATCGCCAACCTCTTCGACGTCGGCCTTGTGTTCATAGTGGGGCTGCTGGTGACCTTGTTCTCAGCCTACCAATTGCAGGATCTGTTCAGCGAAACATCGGACATGACGATCATCAAGAAGAGCGAATCCAAGGAACTGCAGATCATCACGAAAAAGGGCAAGCACATCAAGGCAATGAAAGTAACAAGGTCCAAGGCGAAAGGCGGCGGGGAACGATTGGGTACCGCGTATCGCCTGGAAGACGGAACCATGGTCTACGTTCCGGATTAACAAGGAGTTCGCCCATGCGCACTGCGCTACGTATGCGTGTCCTTGCGGCCGTTTTCATGGCCGCTTCTCTTGTTCCGTCCGCGCTTGCCGTTGAGTATCCCCTTATTGTCACCGATATGGGGGGCCGTGAGGTGACCCTGACGAAGGAACCGCGGCGCATTGTTTCGGTCAGTCCCTCGGTCACGGAAGTGATCTTTGCCCTGGGTGCACAGCACCTGCTGGTCGGCAGGACCTATCACACGACCCGGCCCGCGGCCGTCAACGACATACCCGTGGTGGGCGGCTATTTCAAGCCGTCAATTGAGGAAGTGGAGAAGCAAGAGCCCGACCTCATCTTTCTGTCTCGAATCCACCGAGATCTGCGGGACCGTTTCGCCGGTTCCACGGTCCTGCTGGTGGAAACGGACACCCGCTCCATGGCTGACGGGTACCGGATGATGGAACTTGTGGGCGCAATCGTGGGCAGGGAGCGGGAGGCCGCGGAATTGATCGGACGGATACGGGCCCAGATAGACCGTGTGCAACGCAAAGTCGCCAAAATCCCCCGTGATAAACGCAAGCGTGTGATAAGGCTCATGGGGATTGCCGGCATCATGACTCCCGGAGATGACTCGTTTCAGAACGAGTTCATTCGAGCCGCGGGGGGTATTCCTCCGTCGACGGGAAGGAACGGGCCTGCCGTGGAAATGACCGTCGAGGAGTGGCGGAAGTTCAATCCTCAACTGATCTACTATTGCGGCGATGAATGGCGGCTGTCCAAGATATACTTCGACACACCCGGTTGGAAAGATGCGGACGCGGTTCGCCTCAAGCACTTCGCTCGCTTTCCCTGTGATTTCACGTGCCGAGCGTCAGTGCATATGGGGGATTTCATCGCGTGGCTCGCATCGGTCATTTATGAAGACGTGTTCCATCTCGACGATACGGCCGTATCGGAAGATCACCGGAATACCTCGGAAGCCGTCGACCTTCATCTTCCGTACGTCAAATCAGCCGTCATTACGGACTGCATGTTTCGCGACTTCTTCAATCGCACCTTGCTCATTGACTTCACGGAACCCATGCGGTGCATCAACACGCTGGAAGGTCCGGTCGAGGACATCCGGACGATCGGCAATCACAGCCTGCCGATGCCCCTGTGGCATTTTCCCCATGGCGTTGCGCTTTCCCATGTGAAGACCATGCTTTGTAACGTACTCGAACGGGATTCCGCGACGAGTACGTTGATGTACACCGGTGCACGAATGGAAAGCCTCTCGGTTCAGAAACGTTCCTACAAGAGTATGACCGCTTACGCACTTGTAACGGCCGGAGCGGAAACCAACGCGATCCGCACCGGTACGGATTCCGGCGATTACGAAGAGCCGGGCACGATCAACATCATAATCTTGACCAACACTCGTTTGACTCCACGGGCCATGACCAGGGCCCTCATCACTGCCACGGAAGCGAAAACCGCGGCACTGCAGGATCTCGACGTGAGGAGTTCGTACACGCCTTCCAGGCAAGCTACCGGAACCGGTACCGACAACATCGTCGTCGTGGAGGGCAGGGGCCCGCGCGTCGATAATTCCGGAGGGCATACGAAAATGGGCGAACTGATCGCGGAAGCGGTCTATGCAGCGGTCACGGACAGTCTTGGAAAGCAAAACGGTCTTGTGGACCGCAGAGACGTGTTTCGGCGCATGCACGAGCGAAAGATCGACCTTCACGGCATCGCCGCACAGTACCTCGGGGCCGGCCGCGGAGATGTCCTTGAGTTGACATCCGGTCTGGAGGGGCTTCTCGTGCAACCGCAGTATGCCGGGTTCCTGGAAGCAGCGTTCGCGCTCAGTGACGCGTACCGGGCCCGGCTCATGTCCGATCTCACGGAGTTCACACGTACGTGCGGCCGGGTGAGCGCGGCCATTGCAGGAAGACCCGTCCCCGCGGCACCGCGACTCTTACCGGAAGACGCGGCACCGGAAGTCGTACGGATGGCCTTTGAGGCATTGCTCCACGGGCTCAGTTCCGCGCCTGCCGCGGAAAAAGCTTCCTCCGCGGACTCCAAGGATGCTCGTCCATGAAGCGATACGTTCTCACGTGCACGGCAACGATCTTGATCTGTTTCCCCCTGGTCGCATGTGCCGAACAGATCGCGCTGCTCGTCTCCGACGGCGACACCTCCGTCGTGTCAAAGGCGCTCGAGACGCCGGACCTTCCCCACGGGCTCGCTGCGGCAGTGTACTCTTCTCATCAATTGGGGATATCCGAGGCCGCGAGGGCCCAAGCCGCGGCCGCGGACGTGATCGTCATCGATGTGATGATCGACGAACTGACCGATTTCCTTGTGCGCAACGTCGATATCAAGGGGAAACGAGTTTACGCGGTTCGGGGTTCGCGGGACGACGAAGCATTGCGCGGAAAAGGGGTGATCTTCGACGAAGAAGTACGCACCTTTTACCGTCATCTCCGGCCGGAAAATGTCCGCGGGCTCATACGGAAGGTCGCTCAGAAGGAATTCGACGGATTCATCCTCCATGAAAGGGTGAAGACGACTCCCGAGATGGGCTTGTACCATCCGGACGCACAGGAAATTTTCACCGACGCGGCTTCCTATTTTCAGTGGTATCGAAGGCAAGAAACGTTCCGAGGCCATGCGCCCATGGTGGCGCTCATGATGTACTCGCCCGGTCCCCGTCCGGGACATGTCGAGCACATTGACGAGGTGATTCGGCGACTCGAACTCGCGGGTTTCAACGTGACGGTAACCTTCGGCTGGGATCCCGACGTGCTGGTCAACCTCATGAAGGACGATCGGGGGCGGCCTTGGATGGACGCGATCCTCGCGGCTTCTCTGAAGTTTCAGTCCGCGCTCGACGATCGGGTATTCGCCGCGCTCCGTGAGTTGGACGTGCCGGTCTTTAATCTGCTCAATGTCTATTACGGCACCATCGCGGAATGGAAAACCGACCCCGCGGGACTCAAGCCCGTGGAGGTGGGGTGGGCCGTGTCGAACCCGGAGCTGTCCGGCCTGATCGAACCCTCCGTTGTTTCGGGCAAAGAGAAGCGGGCCGACCCGGACGTGAAGCGGGAGGTGTTCATCCACAAGGCGATCGGAGAAAACCTCGATGTGCTGATCCCCCGTATCGGAAAATGGATCGACCTTCAAACCAGGCCCAACCAAGACAAACGCGTGGTGATACTCTTCTACAACAACGGTCCGGGCAAACAGAACGTCGGTGCAAGTTATCTCAATGTGTTCAAGAGCCTGAGTCATATCCTCCGAAGACTGTCCAAAGAGGGCTACCGGATCGAATTGGACCGTGAATTATCCGCCGAATCAATTCGCGATTTGATACTCAAATCAGGCAGAAACATCGGGAGCTGGGCGCCGGGCGAGCTGGAAGACATGCTCCGGGACGAATCCGTCTTTCGCCTGCCCGTGAAAACCTATAGGGAATGGTTCGAGAAGCTGCCCGAGCCGTTCAAAGAGGCCGTCATCGAGCAATGGGGTCCCGTGGAGGAATCGGACATCATGATCCGAGACGAGCACATCATTATCCCCGGTATTCGGGCCGGCAACGTCCTGCTCATGCCGGAACCGTCCCGAGGGTACGGCGACGATCCCATGAAACTCTACCATTCACCGGTGCTGTTTCCCCATCATCAGTATGTGGCCGCGTACTTGTGGATGAAGCATGTCTTCAACGCGGACGCTCAGATTCATCTCGGAACTCACGGGACCCACGAGTGGCTGCCGGGGAAACAGGCGGGTTTGAGCCCGGCCTGTCCTCCAGATGTCCTGATCGGGGACATCCCGAGCCTGTACCCGTACATCGTCGACGATGTGGGAGAGGGGATTCAGGCCAAGCGTCGCGGTCGTGCCGCGGTGGTGGATCACTTGATTCCTCCGGTGAAGGAGGGCGGTCTGTATGAGGAGTACAGCAAGCTGTACGGCATGATAAGCCAGTACTACGGAGCACGAGCGGCCGGTGGAGGTACCGGCGACATTCGGCTGGAGTCCGTGAGGGATCTCGTGAAGAAACTCGGAATCGACAAGGATATCTCGCTCGAGACGGTCGATGACGAAGCGCTCAGAAAAGTGGAAGACTACCTCGTTGAGATACAAACGAATTTCATGCCGTACGGCCTCCACACGTTCGGCATTTCTCCGGTCGGCCACGCTCGTGACGACACCGTTGCCTTTATCCTCAAGCTGCATCCGAGCCGCGATGGAGACGAAATAACCGAGAAACTGGACCTTTCCGGCCCGAACGAAATCGATGGCCTCGTGCACGGGCTCAACGGTCGGTACGTACCGCCCGGTCAGGGAAATGACCCGTTCCGCAACCCCAAGGCCATTCCCACGGGCAAGAATTTCTACGGCTTCGATCCTTCCCGGGTACCTTCCCGGGAAGCGTACGAACTCGGCGTGCGAGCTGCCGATGGAATGATCCGTCGCAGCCTTGACCGGAAGAAGCGCTACCCCGAGAAGGTCGCCATGGTGCTGTGGGCCACCGAGACCATCCGCAACGAGGGTATCAACGAGGCTACAATCTTGCACTTGCTGGGGATGAAGCCGCGGTGGGACAAGAACGGTCGAGTGGAAGGCGTCGTACCCATTCCCGGCGCGCTCTTGAAGCGACCCCGAATCGATGTGGTGGTGGACGCGTCCGGTCTGTACCGCGATCTGTTTCCCAACATGCTTCAGTACCTCGACGACGCGGTCCAGAGAGCCATGGTACTGACCGACGTGGAGAATCTGGTGAGGACAAACAGCCTCAAGATGCAACGGTCCATGGTGGAATCGGGCATGTCGGAGCACGATGCGGAACTCATGTCACGCATGAGGATATTCTCAGAAATCCCGGGGAATTACGGCAACCGAGTCGTTGAGATTACCGGCGCTTCCGGATTTTGGGAGTCCGACGAGGAGATTGCGGACGCGTTTCAGAAGCACACCGGTTATGCATACGGGCAGGGGAAATGGGGACTCGAGGCACGTGATGCGCTGAAACGGAACCTCAAGGATTCGGATGTGGCTGCCCATTCCATTTCCTCGACGGTATACGGAACCATGGATAATGACGACATGTTCCAGTACCTCGGCGGCCTGTCCCTGGCGATCCGCAAGGAGCGTGGGGAGGCGCCGGACACGGTGGTGAGTATGCAGCGGCGTCCCAATGAAGTCACGGTGGAGGATTTGGGAAAGACCGTGGGACGCGAACTGCGGACACGCTATCTGAATCCCAGGTGGATCGACGGCATGAAGAAAGAGGATTACGCCGGTGCACGCGAGATGTCCAATTTCGTGGATTACCTCTGGGGCTGGCAGGTGACGACTCCGTTTGCGGTCGATGAGGCCAAATGGACGGAGACGTACGAGGTGTACGTTGAAGACAAGTATGGTATGGACCTGAAAGACTTCTTCTCGGAGACCAACCCCTGGGCTTATCAGTCGATTACCGCGCGCATGCTCGAAGCCGTGCGCAAGGAGTACTGGAAGCCTTCCGAACAGGTGCGGCGCACGCTTGCGGTGGAATACGCGAAGAGCGTCGTGGGGCAGGGGATTGCGTGCTGCGAAAACACCTGCGGCAACCCGTTTCTCAACCGGATGGTCCAAGGCATCATTTCAGCTCCGGGCGTGATGACCCCGGAGACGGCGAAACGGTTCCGGCCGACCGTGGAGGGCGCCACTCGGAAAGTGATGGAAGACCAGGCCCGATCCGATCGTGAAATGCACGGAAAAGTTCTTGACCGTTTCGATACGAACGCCCCGTCGGAAAAGATTCGCGGCCGGGACAAGGCTTCGACCGGGCCGGCCGACAAGGAAGTGGAAGGCTACAAGATGGAGGAGATGCGACCCGAGGAACAGGCGTCTCGGCTTCCCTCGTCCCGAGCCCAGTGGTACGCCCTTGCGTTCATCATGGCAATTCTTGTCCCCGCGGTGCTGGGTCTCATTCGGAGAACCTACAGAGAGCGGTGAGCGGCACCGTTGCGGCTCCGGGACATGATGACCGGACCGACGGCCGGTCGCGTGATTTGACCGATCCCGCGGAGATGATTAGCGTCAGGAAAGGATGTATCTGAAGTGCACACAACACGATGTCCTCATCAAACGCCAAACGGATAGGCGGAAAGGAGGATCGACATGAAAACATTCGTCATCGCATCGGCCGTGGGCGTGCTCGCCCTCGGGATCATGCTGACCATGAGCGGCAACGCAATGGCTCAGGCAGCACCGCTCGCCGAGTTTGCCGTCTTTACCGGAGTCACCGGAAGCGGCTTCAGCGGCGAACTGCGGGGTACGGTCCCGTTTGTGCCGGTGAGAGGAAAACGTTACGGAGGCTGGAAAGGAGACTGGAGGTACTGGTCCTACGGTCCCGGGTGGTATCCC
>JAVHLK010000005.1:0-3204 GCA_031082285.1 Desulfomonilaceae bacterium | reverse complement strand
CCCGCCGATAGTCCCCCCAGCTCATACGGATCGATTTCATACCTGCCGAAACACGGATCATTTGCATGATCACAGACTCGGACCGGGACCACCCGGTCCGTGCTCTTGATGCGTCCGTCCGCAATCCGCACGTTCTCCGGTGATGAAGCCTGCCTGTGTTCACGCCGATGCGCGTTCATAGTTCCTTGAAGGGCTTATCTATACGACAACCTTTGAAAAGTCCGAACATGGGGTTACTTGGTTCCTCGCCGGCGGATGGAAGGATCGCAACATTCCGTGCGGGAAAGGACAAGACGAAGAGTCGCCGCGCATTGGACAAGGGCCGCCGCGGTCCATGATCGCAGGCGAAAAATGAAAACCCGGTCCCTCGGCATGCGCACCGGAAGACGTGGCCGCACGGCATCGACCCTGCATCGGGCCTCCGAGCTCGGAAAGCACTGGTTCCATTTATCAGACTCGGTAACAGGAGCAGAATGTGTCAACGCATTTCCGCCATGAACCACCAAGACGCAGGTCAAGCTTGTCGCGTTGCGACAATCCCGTAGGGCGGGCTGTGCCCGCCGTCTCCCCGGTGAAGGCCGGGGCCCGGTGGTCGTCAATGCTGCCGCCGGAACAATGCCGTCCTTCGGGGTTGCCGGCCGGCGGCCGTGACTCGGACCAGCCGGATCAACACGTTCGATTTGAGACAATGACGCAAGCAAAGACGTGACCCCTTTTAAGAGGGCTCGGTCGGCGGATTGCCCTCCATTGCGGCCAACCAGACGCCTCAAACACAAAGAACTTCTCACGCGAAAAAGAAAAGGTTTCGTCGCCGCTGTCATAGACCTCTTCCGCACCAAGTCCGTCGCACAAGAATCTCGCCATGCGCTCCGAGTCTTGCACGATAAAGGTGATGTGGCTCATGCCATGATCGGGCATCGTGAATCCTATTCTTGGATTGATCCGCATGACGTGGTGATTCTTGAAATCTTTGACGCACAACAGCGTTGTTCGAACGATTGTGGAAGCAGGGGGACGGCCTCTACAACCTGAGAGTTTCGGTGTTTTCGCAGACCAATCATGTCATTACGTCCTGAACTGCATATGTTTCCATAAAATATATCCGTTGTATCGACATATTCAACGGGCCCATGTAACCTTTGAACGACGGCACAGGCCTTACCCCTCCACCCGATCACTTCGCGTCGCAGTGATCACTATTTCGCACTCTGTATCAAGTCAATGCTCTTTCTCAGCCAGTCGTTCACGATGGTGTCTACTTCGGATCCTTTTCTTTGGGCCAGATCTTGCAAGAAGTCCGCGATATCCGGGTCGAGGTAAACAGGAAAATTCAGATCGACGTCCGGATGGTAGAACTTGCCTCGCTCACCCTTCGAGAAATCGTACTCTTTTCTCATTGTTCCCATTCCTCGTACTGTACTCGTTCTCTCTTTGTGGCTTTTCGTGCAGAAATGATTCGAACTGCATATGACGATTCGTCAATCCGTCGGAAGGTATGGATCATGACCAAGATGGTCCCACTGTGGTCTGTTCCCATCGTAATCCATCGATCCTCTTCCCGGCTATGCTCTTCATCGAATATGGAGACGGCATGCGGATCGCGGAAGACCATTGCTGCCCGTTTGAAGCTCACATGGTGCTTTCGCAGGTTTTGACGAGCTTTCGCTAAGTCCCACTCAAAATTGTAACGCAATGGCGACCTCCGTACCTGTTAGGCGCCATTTCATTTGCGGCCTCTCTATTCAGCCTCGACGTGCCGCTGAGCGTGGATCCGGGAGCACGTAGACGGCACGATACTTGTCTCGGTGCGCTTGTCATCGGTCTCAGATGCCATACACGCAGCAGCGGGACGTCCTTCTTCTCAATGGTGGTCTAAAGGCTCGCCAGTGTCAAGCCAAACAAGGTATTCTCCAGATTCACCGTCACCGGGCAACCTGTGTGAGCGCCGCGCCGCCGACACGCGGGCTCGCGGACGAGAATTAGACTGAGCGCTACTGATGTGGCTGAATCGTTTTCGCCGCCCGTGTAGGACCCCCAACCCGGTGTTCGCCTTCAGATTTCCAGAGCCCGCCTTTCTTCATACAGACTTATGGTATCGTCAGCGTCACGCGACTCACTATGTAGCCCTATGGACTCAAGCAATTGCAGAACCGTCGAGTGTGCCGTCGTCATTTGTCTGGGAATTCCGGCCATATCTCTGAAGCGGCTTCCGCCATCATGTCGAAAAGGACGACTTCATCGGGCACGGGAACCTCGTTCCTTCCCGCAGCACAATACTGCTCCAACCGGTCCCATTTGGGCGAGACCATATCGATAAGCTCTCTTCGCTCCGTGGCGGGAACAGAGTCCCGGAAGTGAGCCCTTTCCACGTCGTCTCCGATAGCCCATTTCTTGGCCAACGGCACGAGATCCCGCAAATCTTCAGGCACCTTCATGGGATCGATCACGACATCGGGGGCCTCAGCGTACCGAGAAGTGATGTCTCCGGGCCCGGCAGAAAGGGCTTTATGTGCGACGGCCGGACGAGGCTTTCTGCTCCTCAGCAGGAGTATGATGAGGATTATGCCGATCAGGCTTACCAGAAGAACGAATTTCATAATGCCCTCCGTGTCGGGGGAGTGATTGCTCCGCGAGGCAGTGCAGTGTGAGCAGTCCGAGTATATAGCAGAGATCTCGGAATTCGGGGAGCCCCCCCGACCCGACCGGATCCCGGACAAATGATTTTGTCCCGACTCGTCTTTGTGCTAACCACTTGGCGGAAAGAAAAGCGCGTCTTTCATCACCTGGATCGCGGGGCTGCGCCGACGTCAACAAGAACTGGAAAGGGGGAGGCAGTCATGTTCAAGGAATTCAAAGAATTTGCCGTCAAGGGCAATGTAATCGACATGGCGGTCGGCATCATCATAGGAGCCGCGTTCGGTAAGATCGTTAGCTCTTTTGTGAATGACATATTGATGCCGCCCATTGGCCTGTTGCTGGGCAGAGTAGATTTCTCAAGTCTTTTCGTGAACTTGTCCGGTAAGCCTTATGACAGTCTGGCCAGTGCGAAGGCGGCGGGGGCCGCAACCATCAACTACGGCCTTTTCGCGAATACCGTGATTGACTTCACCATCGTGGCTTTTGCCATCTTCTTGGTGGTCAAGCAGATCAATCGGTTGAAGCGTGAGCCGGAGGCAACTATAAAGGAATGCCCTCATTGCCTCT
>JAVHLK010000059.1 GCA_031082285.1 Desulfomonilaceae bacterium | reverse complement strand
AACGCGTGTCCCCTACAACAGCCGGGACGGTGAAAAATGTGCGACCGAACTTAGGCATCAGAGTACTAAGCGGTCTCGTCGCCACGGAACTCACGAACGTCGTGGGCCCCTGCCGTACTCAGTGCCGGTACGTGCCCTTCCGCGCCTCACCCCTCATTCCGGGAAACCATCTGCGCTGCATTGCATCGAAGTGTGTGTGCCATTTCTTGGCCTGGTCCGCGTCCAATACGGCTTCAACCTCTACCCTGGTACGATCCAGTTCCTCCCGAAGCCGCGGATGTACTTCACTCAAGATGACGGAGAGCGCCTTTTCCCTCTCAATGAGAATTGCCTGAACTTTTTCGGCCTGCAGATCCGTAAGTTTGAGTTTCCATCTCAGGCGGTTGGTGATCTTCTTGGGTACTTCGCCGGGCGTCTGGATCATGTGGACCGTCCGCTTGAAGTGTATCGCCGAACTGCCCGCGCCAAGAAGAAATCCGCCGAGCAGGATGACCAACCCGAGCAGGATCGCACGACGACGATTTCTTTTCACAGGTTTCCTGGGAATGATCGGTTCCGGGCTCTCCGGATTGAATTCCGTCATAGTAGTATGCCTCCGTATGCGGCGAAGAACTCACGAAAAGGATCGGACAGGATTTCCAGTGTCTGAAGGGCAAGTATGGTCGCGGGCACCGCCGCGACTGCGGACAGACCGGCAATCCACGCCAGGCAGCGATTCAGATCGTCTTCCGGTGCTCCGATACCCGCGAGCACCCGTGGACTCACGTCTACATGGGGAACATCTTCCCGACGTGCCGCGCGAGCGAGTTTTTTCAAGATCTCGATTTCGGTCATCGGTCCAACTCCATGCCGGCTTCTTTCAGGAGCTTGCGAAGCTTCTTGCGGGCTCGCCACGCTTGAACCTTCACCATGGTCTGCGTCCAACCGGTGAGGCGAGCGGTTTCTTCAACGCTTCGATCTTCCACATATCGAAGGGCCAGCACCAGGCGATCTCGGGGGGGCAGCATTTCCATCAGCTCATAGAGCGTCCTTCCGGCATCCTGGGGATCCGTAGCCTGTGGATCGGACGAGAGCACATTCGCCAGGTCCTCGATGGGAACCGATTGGATTGAACGATTTCGGGCATTGCTCTTCCAAAACCGGTAACCGACCCGGGTGGCGATACGTGCAAGCCAGTGTTCAAAAGGTGCGTCGCCCCGGTAGTTGTGTAGCCCCAGGTAGGCCTGCACAAAGACCTCCTGAACCAGGTCTTCGTGATCGATCGCGTCCCTGGTAAATCTCCACATTCTGGATGCTACGCGGGACTGATGTCGTCGTACCAGCCTGGCATAGGCGTCGCCGTCTCCGTTGAGGCCGGCGCCGATGTCCTCCCAGTCCTCTTCCGATATGGCAGGCCTCGTTGACCCCACTCTCAGCCTCGCGTCAGCCTGTGAGGCAATCAATGCGCCACACTCCCAATCCAACTGCCGAATCACGGACTCCATTCACAACTCTCTCTCCAATATGAGCATTGGATGAATCGGATGGAGCGGAGCCCCGGTCGTGAGGCTCCACACATCCGGAAGTGGGCCTATTTCTTGCCCAGTTGATTGAGCCAATCCAGAGTAGCATTGTCAAGACTTGTCCTGAAGTCTTTGACGAGTTTCACTTGTCGAGTCGTCAAGATGGGGCGTGCCTCAGCAACGATTCTTGAGGTCAGGACCGATGCGTCCCCCAGTGATTTTCCCAACGCCTCGGCAGCGACGCGTATTTCCTTCTCGTCGGGCGCTTCCTTCAGGACGGCTTCGCGCAGGGCTCGTCGCGTTTCAATGACGCTCTCCGCCGCGGGAACGATCTCATCCATACGGCTCTGTATTATGACCGAGATCTTTCGTTTCTGCTCGTCGGTCACGTCGAGTTGGGATCTCAAGACGAGAAGCCTTCCGACCTGCCCGATCATGTGACTCTTGAGAGAACCATCGAAGAGCCCCGTGCCGCCGGCCGCCCCTCCCGATCCCACCCCCCACGCAGCGAGGGAAGCGGTGAGCAGGAGCACACAGACTGTACCGATCAATGCGATCCTTTTTCCAATCATTTTCGTACCTCCGCCGGTAATCGAGTTTGAACGCTCATACGGACTCGTGATGCGTCGGTCCGGTCCATCGCTTCGGACGCGTGCCCGAACCGAGCGAGACCGGCATCTTGCCGGTACACGAGTTCGGCCCGTAATTCATCGAGAGATCCTCCGCTTCGCTTCCGTGTGGCCGAAACACGGAGCGTTCGCACGTTGAAAGCTCTCAAGATCTGTAGTACCTTTCTTGCGGAAAGGCTCATACGTTTCCGACCGGTGGTCGACCTCCCGGGTCTATACTCCACCAGTGACGCGAATGCCGGCTATGGTTACAAGCACGTGAGTTTTTTCGAGTCGCGTATCAGGAGCGCTGTGTTCCTCTGGGACCTGTTTTCGTCATGGTTCGTTCCTTATGCCGCGCGCCGGCGCGTTACCTCTGATCAACCAATTTCTTGACCGTGTCGTCCGCTTTTCGTACAGTGATTGGTGCACGTCGTGTCGGATCGTTGAAGTCTTTCCGATTGCTTTTTTCGAGCCAGGAGTAATCCCCTGATGAATGATCGTTATAAGAGTGTCGAAGAACTCGTGAGCGAACCGGAATCTCCGCGGTCACGAGTTTCCGATTCGGAACACACATGGACCGGCGGCATGCCCCGGGAATCCTTACACGAGAGCGAAGAGAAGTTTAGAGATCTCGTAGATATGCTTCCCCAGCCCGTCTTTGAGGTGGACAGAGCTGGACGTCTGACGTTTGCCAACTCAAAGGGATTGGAGGTTCTTGGTTACTCGCGTGAAGATCTGGATGGGGGCATGCATGTCGGCGAGTTTATCGCTCTTGAGGGCAGGCCCAGAGCATTAGACTACCTGCGCCGCGTTCTCGCCGGAGGGCCCCGTGGAGGAAGGGAATATGAAGCCTTGCGTAAAGACGGCTCAACCTTTCCCGCGTTGGTTCATGCCGCTCCCATCAAGCGCGGCGAGGAAGTGACCGGAATCCGCGGCGTTATGGTCGACTTATCGGCTTACAAGCATGCTGAAGAGGCGTTGCGCGAGAGCGAGGAACGCCTTCGCACGGCCTGGGAAACCAGCCCCGACGCCTTCAGCATCAGCCGTTTGGATGACGGGGTTTACGTGGACGTGAACAAGGGGTTTTCGGATCTGAGCGGTTTCAGCCGCGAGGAGGTTCTCGGACGATCGGCTCTGGACTTGACGTTGTGGTCGGAACCTTCCGACCGGTTGCCGTTGGTGGCCCGGCTAAGAGATAAAGGTTTTGTGAAGAACTTCGAAACCAAGCTTCGCCATAAGAACGGGGAACTGAGAACAGTACTGATGTCCGCGGGCCTGATGACGCTTCACGGAAAACCGCACGTACTTGCTCTTACGAAGGACATCGAGGACTTAATGCAGGCTCGGGAGGCAGTGGCACGCAGCGAAGAGATCTTTCGCAAGTGCTTTGAGACAAGGCTCGTGGGAATGGCTCTCACCTCGTCCGACATGGCCTGGGTGTACGTCAACGATCGTATGTGTGAGATCCTCGGGCACACGCGGGACGAGCTGTTTCTTACCAAATGGCCTGAGCTTACCCATGCCGAAGACCTGGAATCCGATCTGGAACAATACCGTCGACTTCTTGCCGGCAAAATCGAGGGATACGTACTGGATAAGCGCTTCGTCCGAAAGGACGGTTCCGTGGTACATACCACGTGCCATGTTGGGTGCATCCGGCGATCCAACGGAGAGGTGGAGCACATCGTGGCGCATGTCCACGACATCACGGACCGAAAGCATTTGGAGGAACAGCTTCTGCAAGCCGGCAAGATGGAGGCCGTCGGTCAGTTGGCCGGAGGGTTGGCTCACGATTTCAACAACATCCTCACGGCCATCCTCGGTTATTGCAGTCTGCTCTCCCACGAGTTGCCAAAGGAAGGACCTGCAGCGGACAAAGTACATCAGGTCAAGCTTGCCGCACGAAAGGCCGCGGACCTGACGAGACAGCTCCTCGCGTTCAGTCGCAAGCAGGTTCTTGACGTGAGGACGACCGATCTCAACGAGATCGTTTCGGATACGGGCGGGCTCCTCAGGAGGCTCATCGGCGAAGACGTCGATTTGATCGTCGCCTTGGATGAATCGGCAGGCCCGGTCCAAGCGGACCAGGTGCAGGTCCAGCAGATTCTCATGAATCTCGTGGTCAATGCACGAGACGCCATGCCCAAAGGCGGAAAATTGACGATTGAGACTGCGAATGCGGTGCTTGACGACGACTACGCCCGGATGCACCCCGAGGTGCGATCGGGCGGATATGTGGTGGTTGCCGTCAGCGACACCGGCAAGGGTATGGACCCGCAGACGCTTTCGCGCATTTTCGAGCCGTTCTTCACAACCAAGGAAAAGGGTGTGGGCACCGGCCTGGGTCTTGCCACCGTGTACGGCATCGTCAAGCAGCATCAGGGGCACATCTCAGTATACAGCGAACCGGACCGCGGGACCACATTCAAGGTGTACTTTCCCCAGGTTGAGGCCTCTCCCGATTCCACAGCCCTCTCAGGCGATGTCGAACCCAGACCTTCGGGCCGCGAGACCGTTCTGGTCGTGGAAGACGAGGAATCGGTCCGCAACCTGGTATGCGAGGCGCTCACCGTTCTGGGTTATCGAACTTTCTCGGCGTCCGACCCCGGCGAAGCAATCGAAATCTGCCGTACCCATTTCGGCCCCATCGATCTCCTCCTGACGGACGTGGTGCTCCCCGACATGGACGGAAGAACCCTGTTCAACACCCTGTCTGCAACACGCTCCGATCTCAAGGTCTTGTACGTTTCAGGGTACACCGAAAACTTCATCGTTCACCACGGCGTCCTCGAAAAGGGCGTCCATTTCCTGCACAAACCGTTCGACATAGACGGTCTGGCTCGAATGGTTCGGAAGACCATTGATGACGGGTGCGAAGAGCCGGTGACGGGGACGCGAGGGCAAGACAAGACCGGCTGGCCGTGAACATCCTCTTCCGGGGCTAAGTGCTCCATTTCTTTAAGCAGTTGAGGATGTTTCTCCTGTTGGCGAGTCGGAGGCCCGGAGAGAGAGTTTTCCGGGCACGGAGTCCCAGGGTACGGAGGACTCGGGAAAGGCCCACCCACCTTCTTGGGACGGGCGTCCCTGCCTACCGCTCGAGAAGAAAATCGCCGAGCATTTCTTTGAGTTTTTCCGCATCCTTTGTCTCGCACTCCCACACAACGAGGACTTTCCACCCGTCCTTCTTCAACGCTTCCTGGTTCCGTCGGTCTCGCTCCGTGTTTCCCGAGAGTTTGCGGTTCCAGAACTCAGTGTTGGTTGTAGGTCGAGCGGATCGACGACACCCTTCGTGCCCGTGCCAGAAACATCCGTGAACAAAGATGACTTTCCGGTGCTTTTTCAGAACCAAGTCGGGACATCCGGGCAAGTCTCGCCGATGAAGCCGGAATCGGAATCCCATCCGGTGCACCAGCGATCGTACAAGGATTTCCGGACGAGTATGGGAGCCTTTCACGCGAGCCATGATTCGCCTGCGCTCCTCTGGTGTGAACACGTCCGTCATAGGCAGCCTCGATGCAGAAACAGTCGGTTAATGGTACCGACGATGGGTATGACTCTATCCGGATCCATGCTTCCTCTTTTTCCTTTGATTCCCGTTCCGTCTCCAAGTACATGATATATCGCACCGTACGGATTCGGCACAACCATTTGGCGGGAATCGACGCAGCCGAGACGGTCAAAGATTCGATCTTTCTCCCTCGCCGCGCGACCGAGACACCATTCGGCTTTCGTGAAGGCCCGACCGTCCCATACCCCGACCGAACGGCACAAACGTCGCTCTGGACAGGTCGTAGACGAGGTGGTATCCTTGACTGGAAGTTGCTTCCTGACGCTCTGAGTGTGCGAATGGGGATCCGGATCAACCATCTTGGAGCGAACGGGTCGCGACGTTCTCGCTTCGACGACGCCCATGGAGTCTCCGACGCTTTTCCGAACCGATTCTCCGCGATTCGATCCGGTCATACGGACCATACCATTCCCACTATGACCGGCCTCGAGATGACGGAAGAAATGCCGGCCCTGAGGCTCGGCGTACCCGTCGTTCCGTGCACGGGGTTCGGCAGCAGGATTGACGGACGAAGAGGCTGAGGATGTCGGTATTCACGAGGCGATCAGGAAACCCGGTTCCAAAAGGGGTGTTTCCCGGACGGTTCGGAATGTGTTGGACCGAAATGACTGAGAGGAGGGCTCTTCAATGGCCCGCATTCTGGTAATCGACGATGACGACGCGATTAGGGAATTGTTCAAGAAGATGCTTGAAAGAGCGGGACACCAGGTTGTTGACGCATTCAACGGACGTGACGGCATCCGGAAGTTTGTCGAAGATCCTGCGGAGCTCGTTATCACGGACATATTCATGCCTGAGAAAGAGGGGCTGGAAACGATCCGGGAACTGAGACGTGTATGTCCGGAGGTAAAGATTCTCGCCGTCTCCGGAGGCATCCGGGCCATGGAAAGCTCCGTTTCTCTCGGCCTGGCCAAGAAACTCGGGGCCGACCGGACGGTCTCGAAGCCCGTCACTAAGGCGGATCTGCTCACCGCGGTAGACGATCTCCTCAACTCGGGGTAACCGCTTGACGACCGGCTCGTACATGTGAGCCGGCGGGCAACGCCCCCCGGTTAAGGTCGTTACCGGGAGTCTTGTCGGAAATCCGGCGATCCCCCTCGGTTCCGGAGAGGTCTCTCAGATGTACTTTGCCCCAACAGGGGACTTGAGGGAGTTCTTAGTGAAGGCCCGGAACGCGAACTTCATTTCTCAGGCATGGTACACCTCGGACCTAACGGCCGTTGAAGGAGTGCTTGCAGGCGCTCTCTGACTCGTGCCACAGCCGGGCTGTCGATCCCGGTAGCCATACCCATTGCCTTCAACGTATCGACCACCCGCTCCGTCGCCATGTTGCCCGCCGCGTTGGGAACGAAGGGGCAGCCTCCCAATCCTCCGACCGACGTATCGAATTTATCCACGCCCATATCCAACGCCGCAATCATGTTGTCCATCGCGAGGCCCCGCGTATCGTGCAGGTGGAGAGCCAGACGTTCGAGAGGGACGATTCCGGCCAGCGAGTCGATCATGGTCCTCATGGCCTGAGGATCGCCCATTCCGGTGGTGTCTGCAAGTCCGATCTCGGTCGGACGGTGTGACTCGAACTCACGCACCATGTCCCGCACCCTCTCGACCGGTACCGTACCTTCATAGTGACAACCGAACGCGCACATGACGCCCGCGGTCACGCCGATTCCCCTCTGGAGCGCCTCAACGATTATTTCAACCGCCTCGGACATGGCCTTTTCAACCGGAGTCCCGGAATTCTTCACACTGTGGGTCTCGGACGCGGACACGTAAATCTCCACATGGGGCATCTTCGCGTTCAGGGCATCCTCGAGGCCCCGCTTGTTCAGTATGAGCACGCTGTACCTTGTCCCCGGCCTCCTTGACAGCTTCCGCCAGACCAGCTCGGTCCGAGCCATCTGCGGCACACGTTGGGGATTCACGAACGAACCGATTTGAATTCTGGGAATGCCGGCTTCGGCCAGATCGTTCACGATTCGAGCTCGTACCGTTGGATCCAGCACGATCCGTTCATTTTGCAGGCCGTCCCTTGGGCCGACCTCCTGAAGAATTACCCTGGGAGTGTTGCCTGCGTTGTCCACCTGATCAGCCTCTGTTTCCGTGTATCGGTTTGAGAATCGTTCATGCGCCCCGGTGTCTGTGTCTCGGCACCGTCACGCGGAGACCGAGACAAGGGTCCCGTTTGATATATATTACTCCAAATCCGTAGGTCTGAACAGCCGATTGCGGGGGCGCACGTCGGTATGGTATGGTCGCTCCGTCGACCACTCCGTTGCTCACGATCGGTGACGCACGGACGGATAGCGACGCCGGCACGGCAGGGTCGGCCGGCTCCGATGAATCGTTACGCCGGGGATTTCCGGGGAACTTGACAGGTGTCTCTGGACTCTGTATACACAGTCCCTCGAACGCGGACATTCTCGTCAGAGGATCTCCGTTTTATTTTTTGTGGAGGAAGATATGGAAATCGTTGCTGATTATCCCGTTCCTGAAGAGTGTTCCGCTCGGATTTTCGAGATGAGCGGCCACAGGCTCGATCCGGAGATCGCCCATGACTTGTGGGAGAAAATCTTGCAGCACAAGTGGGTCCTGTCTGAAAGGCTCGGTCGGGATGTCGGTATCAAGGTCTCTTGCGTCGATTATATTGAGAACGTCGAGTCAATCAAACACGAACTGGAGGAAGCGGAAGCCGTGAGGCTGCTGAAGGAAATGGGAGCCACCATGGTAGACCCGTCGGTCTGGGAGACCATTTCCGATACCCAGCCTCCCAAACAGGTGGTGAACAAGAGGATCATCCTGCCGCTCACCAAAGTGGACTTGGCACGGAAACACGGTGTGATCCCGCCTCGTACCATCATCTTCTTCGGTCCTCCCGGAACCGGCAAGACTCACTTTGTGAAAGCCATCGCGGCCATTCTACGCTGGTGGTACATTGAGATAAGCCCGAGCACCTTGATGGCGGACGGCGAGGAGCGTCTCGGCGCCAACCTCAAGAGGCTCATGGAAAAGGCAGGGAGTGTGGACGAAGCGGTGATCTTTATCGACGAGTTCGAGGAAATCGCTGAGAGCAGAGACAATGCATCACGTCTGGAAAAATCCGTCACCAACGAGTTCCTCAAGCAGGTTCCGCTTCTCAAGCGGCAGGCGAAAAAGACGCTTCTCGTATGCGCAACCAACTACATAAGCCGACTGGACGCAGCGCTCCTGAGGCCCGGTCGGTTCGATTGCATCATCCCCGTGGGAGGCCTGGACGACGACGGCCGGAAAACGATTTTCCTGCACTATCTTTCGCAGACCAATCGCGGGAACGTGGACGTGGACCGAATCGTCTCGCTCATGCCCCACTTCACTCCCGCGGACATCGAGTACATGTTCCAGAAAGTGACGCAAACGGCGTTCGAAAAGGAACTGGTCCACGGTAAGGACTTCCGCCTCAGCACGGACATCTTCCTGGAATTCATTCCCAAGATGCGCCCGACGCTCACCGATGAGATTATCCGGGAGTTCGAGGAGGATTGCGTTCGGTACACCCGATTCTGACGAGCTTTCCCCGGGGGCTTCCGTGCACGTCTGCCGAGGGGAGGAGCCGTATTCCAGAAAGGTTCCTCCCCTCGTTCCGTTCCATCCCCCCTCTCCTCACTCCCGGACCGAACAGAAAGGTGCCCCGATGAGCCGGGTCATCATCGCCATGGCATGCCCCGAGGGGATTCCGCACCCGAATCGGTACGACCACTCCGCTCTTGGCCACCCTTGGTGCTCCGCTTCCAAAATACGGTTCTGACTTCACGGTACACATCCCTGCTTGGCCGGAGCCGGCCTTCCCGCGTTCCGCGGGATATTCTTCGCACCCGGCATCCCGCGCAGAACGCGGGACGGGACGCTACCGGGCATTATGAAGAATATGTCAGCGCATTCATGCCACGGTGTACGAGTGAGCGAGCACTCGCACTTGTTCACTGCAACAAGATTGTGCTTGACCGGGAGAGCTTCGGAGATGTAGGCTGCAGAAGCAGGAAGCAGTACGTTCCATCGACCTGACGACGGTTGTGCCTCCTTTGGGGGCTTGACGGGAACGACGCCCGTCTTTTCCGGGGCAGAGGAACCGTCTCATGACCCGGCGGCGGCGCGAAGAACATGAAAGCAACGGACCGCCGCACAATTCTCATCCGAACTTCGAGCGCCGGCGAAGACCGTATCGCGCGGCGTCAACCGGATTGGAGGGGGACAGGGCAATGTACAAACGAATATTAGTGCCGCTGGACGGATCCGAGAACGACGCAGTGGTCTTGGAACACGTCAAGAGGTTGGCCAAAGAGTTCGAGGCCGGCGTCACCCTGATCATGCTGCATCGACTCGTGCCGTCCGACCACCCGTTTCAGCAAAGAGTGCAGGTGGAAGAAGGCTCTTCGGGGTGGAGGGCCAAATCCGCGGCTGAGTCATACCTGCCGCAGGTTGAGCGAACCCTGGCCCAAGTAGGGATCCCGGTAGACACGGAATTCGTGATGGCGGAACAACCGGAGGCCGACGCCATCGTGAAATTCGCTGAAGAAAAAGGCCACGATCTTATCGTGTTCGCCAACCGTGAGAGGTCGCCCATCGGCAGGTTCTTTTTCGGCAACATAGAAGAAAAGGTGCGACGAAGAACCACACTGCCGGTGCTTTTCGTCTCGGCGCGTAAGTCATAAGGAGGACGGTCGATGAACTCCGAGAGCATGATCGAACTGCTGAACCGGTTCCTGGAGGCCGAACTCATGGCCGTGGAATACTATGCCATACATGCCGATGCCATAACCGAGCCGGAAATCGCGGAAGGTGTGAGGGCAATAATTCCCGCGGAAGAGAGCCATGCGGCTAATCTGGCCACACGAATCAAAGAACTCGGCGGAGTGCCCGTTGCAGCCGGCGGTGAGGCATCGAGAAAAGGTCGGGAAATGGGCGAAGAGAGTAAACGTTCCGGCACTTTGGCAATGCTCAAGCTGGAACTTATGCAGGAACAGCTGGCCATCAAGGCCTATGCCGAGCCTGTTGCCGATATCGTGGACGACATGGTGACCGTAGAGATGCTCGAAGAGCAACTCTTCGACGAAATGCGGCACGCCAAGTGGCTCAAACAGAGGATAATTGCGCTGGAAAAGAAGGCTCCGTGACGTGGGGACTTGAAATCCGAGTCGGCGAGATCCCCACCCCGGTGTCTCATGGGATACATTGACTCAACGTCAAGCCGGAGGTATCCTGTTGTTGGTTGTCGGACCATTCGGACATCTCCGGGCCGCCTTGTTGAGGGAACTGCGGGGAAAAGTGGCCGCCGGGCTGGATCAGCTCGATCGGGGTGAGGCGTGGGACCTGCCGGATGACATTGAGGAAGGCGTTCAGGAGATACAGTCCCGAGGGCGGCGCCGATTAGGACTTGCCATGCTTCTCTGAGGTACCGCAACAAAATGGACGCGATTGGGCCTGAGACACCACACAAGAATGCTCATACCCCGTCGCGCGGTTTCTTTACCGAGCATCGTGAGATACTCACCGAGATCCTTTTCCGAACGAAACACGTCCATCGAGAAAACACCACACTGATTGACCCGGCGCGGCCGGCCGGGGACCACGGTGGGCGACGGAGGCCCCATAGAGCTACGCTATTGGAAAGCACCCGACATATCGGCAAAATAGGTGTTGTGTCCCCCGAATTCTTTAATATCACCACGTTACCTCAGGATGACCGCTTGCTTCACGGCCCTGGGAAGTGTAGTATTGGTAGTCAGTTGGGGGACGGTTGCTGGATCAACTACACCAGGGTCACGGGTCGAGCGTATTGCCTGAAGTGGTCCCGAAGATGGGTACTTGGCTTGATAGGATTTGGCCATGGCATCATTGGGTGATCAAGACGAGGGAAAAGGATCAGGGGAACTCTTCTTCCGTGTCGATTCCTCGCTTCTCTTTCAGCTCGGCGAACAGCTCGTTGCAAAGCGGTCCGTAGCTCTGGCCGAACTGATCAAGAACGCTTACGATGCCGATGCAACCCACGTCGTCGTGCGCCTGGAGAGCATTTCCCAAGAGGGGGGAACCATTGTAGTTGAGGATGATGGCACTGGCATGACGTTCGATGACATAGAGCGGGCCTGGATGACTATAGCTACTCCGGAGAAAACGCGCGATCGGTTCTCACCCAAATTCAACCGTACCCGCACAGGCGCTAAGGGTGTGGGACGTTTTGCCACCAGGAGACTGGCCAGGCGTTTGAAATTGAGAACCGTCTCGGCCGTCGACCGTATCGGGAACACCGAACTGGTTGAAGTCGACTTTGATTGGGAAAGCTTCAGTGCAGGAACTTCAGTCGATAGTGTAGGATGTCACTATTCTCGTCGTCCGGCGGCCTCCGACGAGCCACTCGGAACAACACTTGTGCTGCCAGACGTAAGAGACGCATGGTCTGAAAAAGATGTCCACGAGGTGCAGAAGAATCTCAACGACTTGATCTCACCTTTTCCGGAGACAACCACCACGCAACGGCGAGAGGGTGAAGCGGCCGGCGACCCGGGATTCTCCATAGAAGTAGAAGCGGGCGAGTACCCACGTTATTCGGGCAAAATGGAAGACAAGTTCCTGCGATCGGCTTACGTCACTCTTTTCGGATACTTGGAGAAATCAGGAACAGCTCGGTACGAACTCTCGTTCAGGGACGAGACCGATAAAGCAAGCTTTACGCCGCTCGACACCACGTTTTCTGCGGTCGGCCCCGCGATGTTTGAAATCCGCTTATTCATGTACGGGAAGCACTACTTCAAGGGCCTTGACTTCACATTTACGCAGGCCCGCAAGATCGCGCGGGAAAGAGCCGGAGTCCGGATATTCTTCGATAAATTTAGGGTTCCGGGATACGGCGAACCCGAAGACGATTGGTTACTTCTCGACAGCGATCGGGCCGGACGGAAGACCGGAGTTCCTTCCTATCTGAAAGACCTGTCCGACGACATCGATCGCCCCATGCTAAACTTGCCTGGTAACAACCAGTTGTTCGGGGCCGTCTATTTGTCCAGGGAAGAGAATCCCAACTTGCAGGTTACGCTAAGCCGGGAGAAGCTCGTTGAGACGGAGGCTTTCACCCAGCTTCAACAGTTCGTCAGAGCAGGTATTAACTGGATGACGGTGCTTCACGCGCGAAAGATCGCTCGGCAGAGAGCCGCAGAGGAGGCAACTCGAGGAACTCCGGTAGCCCCCGAGGACACCTTGGACAACGCTCGGCAAAGAGTCAGGGCCATTCGGGAAAAGCTTAGCAAGGAGCGTTTGAGCGGGGCGAAAACTGCTGAGGGAGTTGTGGAGGAGGCAGAGTCAGCTGAAGAGGAGCTGCTCGAAGCAGTTGAGCAAGACTTAAGCTACGCGAAACAGGGGATGAAAGAGGAACGGGAAGCGTATATAGCTGAGCTGGCCATGCTCAGGGTCCTGGCCTCCACGGGAACCATGATCATCCAGTTCCAGCACCAGCTAAGCGGAATACTGCAAGATTTTCAATTCGCATTTCGAGAACTCAGGGATTTCGGAGAAAAAGTTGCAAGAGAGGACCTCGAAGCTTTCTCCCAGAGACTGATGCCTATCTCGAGAGGGATCGAAGACATCGAAGCGCAGGCTGATCTCTTTGGACTCCTGTACGGAAGGGAGTCTCGCGACCACCGTCAAAGCTATGCTGTAAGGCCGGTGGTGGATTCCATCGAGACCGCATTCAAGGCGTATATGGAGAGAAGGGAAATTAGGTTTTCTAACGAGATTCCCGCAAGGCTCCGTACCCCGCCAGTGTTTCGATGTGAACTCGTTGCAGTACTCCTTAACTTTATGACCAATGCGCTAAAGGCGATTCAGCAGAGGGGCCCGTCCACACTGGAGGAGTTGGGAAAGAAATTGCCGGAGAGGGCGATCAGCGTATGGGGAGAGTTCGACAACGGCTTTGTTATTGTCCGATTCAGCGACACGGGCAAAGGAGCTGACGAGGAGCATTGGGATCGGTACTTTGACCCATTCGAGGGGGACAGTCAGCCGGATCCTATTCTCGGCCAAGGAACCGGCCTAGGGCTTACAATAGTCAAGAGTCTGGTCGAATCTTACGGCGGGAACGTTGCCTTCGTTACTCCGGATCCGCCGTGGACTACATGTGTGGAAATGAGGTTGCCCGAGGATTGAACATGACTGAGAAGAAGTACAGCATCGCCTATGTCGACGAATCGCCCGAAGAATTGAAACAGTACCAGGAACTTCTCCAAAGCAGCGATCTCGTGACAGTGAACCCCGTAGTGCCGAGTCCGAACGTCGTGAATACTCTGAGTGAACTCGACGCGTCCCTAATCCTTGTCGACTACGTGCTCGATGAGAGACGGAAAGAGGGTCCACGACTGGAATACCGGGGAGGACTCCTCGCTGCAGCGGCGAGACAGAAATACCCGGAGACGCCCATTGTCTTGCTCACAAAGCCGCAGTTTGTGAGTACGGAACTGCCTCAGGCGGAAGCCCTAGCGAGCGCCTATGATGAAAAACTTGTGAAGAGCGAGATTACGGAAGATCCCTCGCTGGTCGCCAGAGTGCTGGTAAACCTCATCGACGGTTTTGAACAATTGAGCAAGGTTGAGAAGAAGGACTGGCACGGGCTATTGGGCGCGCTAGACGCTTCCGACCTGGAGGATGACCTCTTGCGATCAGCCCAACCGCCCCGTCCGAAAGAAGGAGAGTGGCGCGTGCCCGAGGCGGCTAGATGGATTCGAAAAGTTCTTGTTGAGTATCCCGGCATTCTGTATGACAGTCTTCACGCGGCAACGGCCCTGGGAATTGAGGAAGCGGCTTTTCGCGCTCCGCTGGTCCAAGAATACCTTGGAGACGCCAGGTACACGGGCGCCTTCGCCTCGGACGATGAGCCCCGTTGGTGGAAGATGCGTCTGCTCGTTCAAGCTAATAAGGCACTGGTGGATGCTGAGATGGCCGGCGACCTCGTTACCAAGTTTTCGGACGCTTGGAAGATTTTGACATCGGAAACCCTCCAGGCATCGAAGTGTGTCTACAGCGGGGAAGAACACGCGGACTGCGTTTGCTTTGTTCTACAGAGCCCGGTAATGAGACAGTACTCGCTTCCCATCATCCCGGATAATCGGCCTTCTGTCATGGACACGGCTCGGGTTTCGTTCAAGGCAGTGCTCGAAAAAGACTTCGATGAGCGTTGGGTTCGGGAGGATGCTCGCCGATCTCTGAAAAGAATTCGCAACGGGAAAGGAGATTCCTAGAGTGGATTCTGAGGCGGTTCGCCAGGAGATAGTTGCGATTCGGAACGTACTGGAGGACCGCGATCACAGGGTGATCGATGAAGGGACTTCCCACGTACTCGCAAAGGCTGAAGCACAGACTGATCAGGCCCCCACGGGAAAAAGATGGAGCATCACGATTTCTCGGGACAAGCCGATACGGTTCAGAGAGAGCGACAAGAAGCATCGTTATCTTCGAGTCGACCTGTGGGGTACTTTGGAGGAGTCGCTTGAGGAATCGGGAAGATTGCTGGGATCGCTCACTATCAGGCTCTGGTCAAATAAGGAAGAGATCTATTTCAGAGAAGGCATTGACTCCGAGGCCATCAAAGAGGCAGTTAAGCAAGACGAAAGGGATCACGGTCGGGTAATGAGTCGTTTTCATTTTGAAGGAGCTATGCAAGGCGCTTGGGAACCGAAGTACCATTTCCATGTGGGAGGCGGCGGTAGCCACAGGGAGGATCACGAATTCTGCTGGTACCCTGAGTGGCTCGACGAGCCAAGATTCGTATACCACCCGATGAGCCTGATATTGGCGTGCGAATTCGTGGTTGCCAATTTCTTCCCGCAGCATTTCCAAGCCATATCGAAGGAACAGAGCTGGAGAGACGCTCTTCTCTTGGCACAGCGAGAGTATGTTTTCCCCTATTTCGACCTGATTTCAGAGTGCCGAACAAGCGAGAAGAGTGTGCTCCAACACCTCTGCGAACAGTCCTGATGGAGAACAACCTGCCGGCATCAGATAAACATCTCCGCAAGACTTTAGGAGTCTACTACACTCCTCACGTTCTTGCATTGGCTCTGGCAAAATGGGCAGTTCGCTGCCCTAAAGAGCGAATCCTAGACCCGAGTTTTGGGGGGTGCGCATTCTTGCACGCAGGGCAGGAGGCTCTTGCCGCTGTAGGAGCGCAGCACCCGGAAAGACTCGTATTCGGCGTCGACGTGCACCCGGAAGCAGCCTCCTTTAGCCGACTAATACTGGAACAACAGGCCAGGAAGGAGCAGTTTCTCGTCACGGATTTCCTGACGGTTACTCCAGAGTCTACAGGAATGGGGAGTTTTGACATCGTTCTCGGTAACCCACCCTATGTCAGGCACCATCTCCTGAAAGGCCGAACAAGAGAGAGTGCCGTGTATGCAGCACAACGTGCCGGGATTCGAATTGGGGGACGTGCCAGCTATTGGGCATACTTTGTGGCTCACTGCTTAAGCTTTCTAGCGTCGGAAGGCCGATTGGCGCTCCTGTTGCCGACAGCTTTCTTGTATGCGGAGTATGCCGACGAACTTAGGCGGGAAATAGTCCGAAGGTTCAGGTCCACCATGATAATTCTTTTGCGCGAGCGAGTGTTTGAAGATGCACAGGAGCGGACGGTGATCTTGCTCGCGGAAGGCTTTGGCAGCGGGCCGGGAGAAGCCAGAATAGTCACCGCGGGAAGTGTTGAGGCCCTACATCAAATGTTGGGCAGCCCAACTCCTGCAGGAAAATCGTTCAATGGAAACGGGACAGATAGACATTGGCTTTGCCACATGATGACTGAGCGTGGCACGGCCTTGTACCAGGAGTTGACTGCAAGTTCAGAAGTCATGACTCTAGGGGATCTTTGCTCCATTCGCATCGGAACCGTAACAGGCGCTAACGACTTCTTTGTCTTGTCAAGACAGGCGCAGAAACAACATGAGATCCCACATAGTTGCCTAAAGCCTATTCTGACCCGTTCCTCGCTGCTACGTGGTTTGACATTCGCTGAACAAGATTGGTTGGCGTTGATCACTCAAGGCACCACTCCGGCATTGGTCCTGGATACGAATTCGCTCGGAGTCCTCCCGGACTCGGTCGAACGGTATCTATCCAGGGGCGTGAGTGCCGGCATACCAGAACGATACAAGTGTCGGACTCGATCACCATGGCATTCGGTGCCAATGTCACCACCGCCGGATGCGTTTCTCCAGTACATGTCTGCTCGAAGGCCTCGCTTGGTCTTGAATCAAACGAGCGCGACCTGTACGAACGCCATCCATGTGGCAAACTGGCATGATTCGGTTTCGGAGCCTCTGCCGAGTTGCGTGGCCACATCTATTCTCTCGTCTCTGACCCAGTTAAGCTCGGAACTCGTTGGGCGAAGTTATGGCGGCGGAGTTCTGAAGCTCGAGCCAAATGAGGCACGGCAACTGGTGATAGCCCTTCCGTCCAATGGCAATTCAGATGCTTGTGAAAAGCGCGCCGAAGTCGATGGTCTCTTACGCGACGGCAAGGGCGAACAAGCCTCTCAGTTGGTTGATGACTGGATACTTCGCCTGCACCTGGGCTTGTCGATGAATGATGTTCGATGCCTTCGAGCCAATATCGCCTTACTACAAAGACTACGAATTGACAAGAATACCCTGAGGCCCCGTAGGGTATCTCACCCGTCCCCCGAAGCTAACCCACAGATTGCCGAGTGAAGAACGTAGGCCTTGCTCACTTGCCTTTGCCGGGCGCGATCCCCAGCGATGAGTGCAGATCCTGGAGCACAGACGATATCTGGTCCATAGGGTCGCTACCAAACAGTAGAAGACAACCTTGAAGTGAAGGAAGTCTGGGGACGGAACCTCTGTTATATCGTCTGCCGCGACCCCGTCGAAGCCGGGAAGGACAAGACGGGCCCGGGAACATATTCTGACCAAGCTCGAACACATCGTTGCCCGGCAAGGTATGAGGAGGGTCGGCGGTAAGCATCGTCTCCGTTCCTTCGTGTGATCCCATTTATTGCCAATGGCATATCCTGTAATCATGAGTTGCTGAAATCGTGCTGTAATCATTGGACCTTATACTTCTCAATGCAGGTTGCGCCAGATATGACCAATTGTCCGGCCCTCATCAATTGGGAATTCCACTGGGCACACCACCCTTTTTCACGGTGGGCTCTCTGAGGGCTTACCTAGTCCTCCTTTGCTCAGATCCCGGCCGGTCGGCCTCTCAAAGGTTGTTACAAATGCTCCGGCCTCGCGGGGCGCGAAGACGTCCGTGTTCCGCGTCCAAGCTTCCATGGGACCGTCCTCCGGTGAGCGAAGGAATGCCTCCCAATCCGTGAAGAGTCGCAGGAGCGTTCCAACAGTTACCAGAGCTTCGTATTCGGCAACCCCGTGTGAAACCGGGCACTGTACCGAGGATACTCCCGTGGAACGCTCACCGGGCCGGCTCGCATGGGATTCAGCTCCACACGTCACGAGCACCTGGCTCCACAACGGCAGTACATGGCGCGATAGCCGAGCGCACGGCCGCAACGACAGAACTTGATCGTCATAGGAATATCTATGCCAAGGATCAACGGAGTTATCATCTCCTTGTATCGTGATATCTTGCGGAAAAGTCCGTGACGATCCGGAATTGCGGTACCTACGATGAATGCCCGATACTCGGACTTGCCCGGGTACTTGCGTCGGCATTGGCGGAGATAATCTACCGACTGCTCCACGACATCCTCGCCGGCTTGCGTCTCATGCCTCACGTTCAACGGGCCCTTCTTGATTTCGACCACAGTCACTCGTGTGTGCTCCACAAACACCATGTCCGCAAGTCTGCGATTGGGCATCCGGTCCTGGCGTCGCAGCGTGGGATAATTCGGCCCCAGGCACTCCATCCCTTGTCTGATGCCCCAAAGATCGTCATCTATCAGTTCCGGGTACAGGCAGAGCGAGTGTTCCAAATGCTTTTCCAAGCGTACAACCCTCAAAGCCTTCCCTCCTGAGCTTTGCTCACCATCTTCTCTTTCCACAGGTGTGCGGACACTGCATCAATCACTCTTGTTTGTGACGCGTTCTTGGGCAATTTTCGCTTTCCAGAGGAATCCTTTGCGTTCAGGTGTCCGGCAAAGCGTCTGACCATCTCGATGCCTTCTTCGTCGACGAGGCGTTCCACGGCGCTCTCCATCTCTTCCCGCGTCCGCAAAGCTCGCAACTCCCCTCGCAGCTTCTGAAAGCGGTCGATCTCGATTCTTGCTGGATCGTTTGCGGCAATTTCGTCAAGCCTTGTGGCCAACTCTTTCAGCCTGTTTTCAGGGTGATAGTACGCGATGATAAGATGGTCTATTGTTGGCTTCTTGAGCGTAATGCCCACCTCCCGTGCCATGGCGGGCAGGTCTATAATCGCCTTGTGGTTGTTCCAAACGGATCGAATCCTCAGGGCTGTCCCGTCGGCCAGCAACTGCTCCTTGAGATCTTTCTGAGTCGGCTTCTTCGGCGTCGGCACCAGGAGTTTGATGCAGGAGTCCAATGCCGTCGTAAGTTTCTTGACGGCTTGCGATCTCTTGGAAGCGGCACCTCTTGCCAGAGCCTCTTTAAATTTCTCAAACAGATTGGTGAGATCCTTCAGCTCGTCCATTCTCCACTACCCCCATTATCTGATTGGTCAATTGAATGAAATCCTGGCTCGCGTGAGAAGTTGGAAACGCCAAGGATACGGGAAGCCCTGCATCCTGAGCCTTGGCGATGCCTGAAAGATTCCTGATTCGCTGGTCAAAAACCCGGGCCTTTGGAAGGAACACATCGTTTTCGTGCTTGGTCTCATCCACATACGCCTCAATTTCGCGGATAAGCGGCAGTGAAGTGGATTTCCTGGCATCGTACATGTTCACGATGATCCCGGCTATCCTCGCGGTCTCCGGATCCAGAATAAGGAACTGATCCCGAAGGTCTTTGAGAAAACCGACCAATTTCTTCAGCCCGGTCGTCGACAGAAAATCCGGTAATGTCGGGATGAGCACATAATCCGCGCAAAACAGGGCGTTCTTGGTGGTCATGTACATGTTCGGAGGACAATCCAGTATCACATAGTCAAACTGACCGCAGATCTTCTTGATCTGTATGTCGAGGCACTGGAAAGGCTTCGGGTGGAAAGGCTTGTCCAGGGAATGATGAAGCTGAGTGTCAAGATCCAACATGTCGAAAGTCGCCGGACAAATTTGCAGCCGTGGGCATCCGTCCGGGGAAAAGGTTGCGGTCTCGACCGTCCACGCGTGCGAGCCTTGAATGATGTCGAGAAATATCTGGTAGGAAGTTTTCTTACGGTATTTCGACCACCTGTGCCATTGCTCCGGTCCCAGGAGCCATTGTCCCAGAGAAGCCTGAACGTCGAGATCCACCAGAAGCACTTTCTTTCGAAAATTGTGGGCCAGACAGCCTGCAACATTCACGGCACAGGTGGTCTTTCCCACACCGCCCTTGAAGTTGGAAAAGGCGATGATGTGGGTGCCTTCCGGAGTCTTGGCCGATTTCCCCCTCAGGTCTTCAATTGTCTTTATTGCTCCCACAACACTCGATTTCTTCGTACGTGGCGACATCGGCAGCCCTCTCTTCCGCGTGCCGTTTACATCCGGACGCTCCGTTACCTTCGATACCCCCCGGAGACGGCTGATTGCTGAGACGGAAGTTCTTGCGGAGATAACCCGCGCCCCCATACCGTGCGTTGTCACGTCATCACAGCGATAAATTGACTTGTCTCATGGTATTTTCGCGCCTTTACTCCTCAAAGGCAATCATTTCCGCGGCGTGATCTCCTTCTTTCATGCAGTGGATCTCAAAGCGTGCCTCGGTACCGTCAAGAAATACGAGCCCTTCTCTCAGATCTACATTACACTTCTCAACACTGAGAACGTCAAACTTTGTCTTGACAAGGAAGGCCGCCGTCTTCCGTTGCAGATGTGCCGGAATGAGTGAGAAGCAAATATCTGTGGGTAGTGGCTTCTACAGCATTACCCGGCGCCCTGGAATATCCGACGGAGGGAATAACCTTGAAACACGCCACTCCGACACATACCGACCTCGCTTCCGCCGAACTCCCCGAACTTCCGATGTCACAAACGGGTTGACGCCACTGCCTGACTCGTTTACCCTGAACTTGTGTAGCTCTCATTTTGCTCTCCACTTGGACCGCTTCTCCCGGCAATCACTTCCCTGGGAGAATCCGCCATGAACGGCCGTGCCGGTCGTCCCGGAACCTATACCCCTTTTTCCTATGGTGAGTTGGGCTGACGGCCCTTTGGAGCACTATCATGGTGCACAGGCCAATTGAGATACTGCTCTTGGAAAATGACGATGCCCACGCCGAGGCTGTCCGTCGAGCGTTTCAAGGGCTTGGCGGCGTATTTCATCTGTCGACGGCAGCCACCCTTCGTGAAGCGCTGGACTTGCTGGATCGGTTCAGCCCCGATCTCGTTATCGCCGATCTCGTCTTGCCTGACGGGACCGGATTAGACGTCCTACCTCCCGACATGGAGAATTGCGCTTTTCCTCTCTTGCTGATGACGAACCAAGGAGGCGAACACGTCACCGTCGACTCAAACAAAGCAGGGGTACTGGACTATGTCGTGAAGTCGCCGGAGATCTTTCAAGCCATACCGCTCATTGCTCAGCAAGTTCTGTGCGAGTGGAACCAGTTGAGAATACGTAACGGAACCGATCGGCAAATCCGTGAGAGTGAAGAGAAATTGAGACTGGCTCTCGAGAGTGCCGGAGAAGGCATGTGGGAGTGGGACTGGAACACGGGGACGGTCCATTTTGATCAGAGCGCCTTGAAAATACTCGGTGTTAGCTGGGAAGAGCCGGAAATTGCGTTCGATTCCTGGATTGCTCGGATACATCCGGAGGACCTGCCCGCTGCGGCGAGAGTGTTACGAGATTATCTGGACGGTTGGACCGAACGATACTCCGTTGAGTTTCGGTGGCCGACCATGAGAGGTGAATGGAGGTGGTTGGTTTCTCATGGGAAAGTAATCAAGTACGCCTCCGACGGTAAACCGCTGATTATGATGGGGGTACTAAGGGACATATCTGAGACGAAACGAGCAGAGGAAGCCCTCCGAATGAGCGAGCAACGATTCCGTGCCATCTTTGAGGGAGCACCGGAGGCGGTTTTCATAAAAGACCGGGATCTCAAGTACATTCAGGTTAATCCCGCCCTCTGTGAGCTCCTAGGGCTCCACCCTTCCGAAATTATCGGTAAGAAAGCGTCCGCCATCTACGGGAAGGACGCGGGAGACCGTATCCAAGAATCACACTCTCGTGCACTAGCAGGAGAGCGAATTGAGATTGAACAGATCAGGCCCGTTCAAGGAACTCTCATGACCTTTCTCGATACGATCGTCCCACTCCGCGATTCCAAGAATGAGATCGTGGGAATCTGTGGAATATCTCGCGATATCACTACGCGTACCAGACTGGCGAAAGGGTACCACGTTTCGAGCGACTTGTCACATTCTCGAGCCATGCGTGCCGCCATGGAGACGGCCCGAGTTGCCGCACGTACGGATTGCATCGTCCTACTCCACGGTGAAAGCGGAAGTGGAAAGGATTACTTGGCGCGCTGGATTCACGACAACTCTCGAAGGGCCGGGGGGCCCTTTTTTGCCGTGAACTGCGCCGCCATAGCCAGAGATCTGGCTGAATCGGAACTCTTCGGGCACGAACGGGGCGCCTTCACGGGAGCAACGGGTCGTAAGAAGGGTATCCTAGAGTTGGCGGAAGGGGGCACAATTCTTCTCAATGAAATTGGGGAGCTTGAACCATCTTTGCAGGCAAAGCTGCTCGCATTCCTGGACACTCAATCGTTCCTTCGGGTGGGAGGCGAGCAGGAAGTTCAGATCGACGCTCGGCTCATTGCGGCGACGCATCGCAACCTGGAGCGTGAAGTCGCGGAAGGCCGCTTCTTGAAACCGCTCTTCTACCGCTTGAGCGTTTTTCCCCTGCATGTCCCTCCTTTGCGCGAAAGGACGCAAGATATTCCCAGGCTGGCCGAAGCACTCATCGCGGACCTTGCCAAGGAAATGCAGCTGACGGAGATCCCGGTTGTAAAACCTCGACACATTGCCGCCCTCTCCCAATATTCTTGGCCGGGGAACGTCCGGGAAATGCGTAACGTGCTCGAACGGTCTCTGATTCTGTGGAAAGGGGGAGAGTTTGAACCGGCGATGCCAAGTCCGCCGGTTGAGGATCAAGACTGGTCCCACACGGTCCGGTATGTTCCGGGACGAACCGTTCGCGATGCGACCAACGAAGTCAAGTCCTTCCTTTGTGCGGCGGCAATGGAAGTCTGCGAGGGGAACAAGACGGACGCCGCGAAGTTGCTGGGCGTATCCAGAGACGCTTTCTATAGATATATTAGGTTGATGAGAAAATATCCGAAAATTAAGACACGAGAATAAGCGTCCGTCCTATTATCATGACACAAGAAATCTCCCCAGGTAATTGAAGTTATTGAACGTCAGATTCCGTGTTCGACTGTCAGGACCACACACTCCCAATCTCAGGAACTCCACGTAGATTCTTTCAGCTTCGCACGGGCGCTCTAATTCACCGCAAAATCAAATGCATACGGCTCGATTTGCATTCCCCCAACCTCTTGGCACGGAAAGTGCTTGACGTTTACTAGGGTCGAACCGAACGCCCACTCCCGCGCAATGTTCGATTCCGCCTATCGGGAGACTGGTGAGAAGGAATACCTCTTCAGTGAGCCCGTGGCAAACCGGAATCAAACAACCGTATTGAAGGAAGAATGCAGGTGCAAGAACTCATCGTGGAAGCAATGAACGGAAACCTGTCGAGACTCCGCGAATTAGTTGCGAATGGCGCCGACGTCAATTTCGTCAACAGACGCGGTGTTACGCCCCTCATGATGGCTTGTCAATGGAATCGGTTGGAATCCGCGAGGTTTCTTCTGGACAACGGAGCCGACGTAGACCTTTCCGAGCGTTCCCGCGGGTGCAATGCTCTCATGTACGCGTGTCTGTCGGGAAATGTTCAAATGGTCAAGCTCTTGCTCGATCGGGGATCCAGGGTCGATTCTACGGACTGCATGGGAAGGACCCCTTTGATGATGGCAGCCGCCATCGGGAACGGCGAAATGGTGGAGCTGCTCGTCCGGGCCGGGGCGAACATCCACCGTAAGGACAACATTGGTGCGACCGCCGCCGACTTGGCCGCCGGAGAATGCCGCGGCAACATAATAGGGTTACTGAGGGCAAACGCCGGCGTCGGACCCGGCCATCGCATGGAGTACTATGAACCGGGCGTCCCGGAGGCAAGGAAATGACGAAAGTGACACGCGTGGCTGAGCAGCAGATTGATGATCTGATAAACGCCGGTTGGGATGTTCTCGAAAGCGACTTCGACGAGAGCACATTTCTGCGATGGCGCCGGCATGCCTATGCCTGTGTCAGTGAGCTTGTCGGAGCAGAGCATCCGTACGCGGAGCACCTCAGGGTCCGGATTGGGGGTGTGGAACCTTCAACCGTCCTTGCGGACGTCGGAGTCCTCACCGCGGCAAGACTCTGGCGATTTCAGGACTACAGGCCAAGTTTCACGAGAAGAAAGAAAAAACTGAAAGACGCGGAACCGGAGTCCTCGTCCAAGAGCGACCTTGCGCCCTTCTGTTACCTGAAAAGGATTGATCCCTCGTGAGGCCCAAGAATCGTGAAGATCTCAATTCCATGCGCGGAAAAACGATGAGCGCTTTGGACGGAAGCGCATCAGGCAGTCAGGATAATGGAGGTATCGCAAAATGTCCGAGCTTATCCCTTGGGGAACCAGAGAAGAAACACGCCCTTCACTTTTTCGCACCAAGTTCTTTCGCGAATTTGACGATCTCATGAGTCGGTTTTTCGGAGAAGAGCAGTTTTTCACGGAACGGTGGCCGGGATTTCATCCTGCCATAGACATCTCCGAGACTGATGATGAAATCGTCGTCAAGGGCGAGATTCCTGGAATTGATCCGAAGGATATGGATATCAGTCTGACGGGACGAGTCCTGAGCATAAAGGGCGAAAAGAAAGAGGAGAAAGAAGAAAAGCAGGAGGGAACCTACAGAAAGGAAAGGCGATTCGGAAGCTTCAGCAGATCGTTCACGGTTCCCAGCGAGATTCGGGAGGACAAGATAGAGGCAAAGTTCGACAATGGCGTGCTCACAATAAGACTTCCCAAGAAGGAGACCGCCAAGAAGACGTCGATCAAGATCGAAATCTAGGAATGACTCCTGAATTCGGGCGACCGAGTGATTTGCCTCAGGCAGTGAAGCATGACACCCGATCAATCATTCATTTATGGGTACGAAATATGATGAGTGGAACATAAGAGGTGAAAAGCTATGTCTCAGTCACTCGGCAATGCTCCGAAAGACGCGGTCGGGCCTGGACGAACCGGATGCGGACATGAAGCTCATGGCGCGGACAAGTTCACTGATGACTTGGTGGCGGCCACCGTGTCTATGATCAAGTATCGTATCGTAGTCATGAGTGGCAAGGGCGGTGTGGGCAAATCCACCGTCGCGGTTAATCTCGCCGCATCCTTGGCTGCGTTGGGCAAGCAGATCGGCGTGCTTGACGCAGATGTTCATGGTCCCGACATCCCCATGATGTTCGGATTGCAGGGACAAATTCCCGAGTCCGCAACCGGCTATCTTCTGCCTTTGATTGCACCGGGGAATATTAGAGTGATGTCCATGGGTTTTCTTATCAGCGACCGGGACAGGCCCGTGGCTTGGCGAGGCCCGCTCAAGCACAGGCTGTTCCAGCAGTTCCTCTCAGAGGTTGAGTGGGGACCACTAGACTACCTCGTAATTGATCTGCCTCCGGGCACGGGGGACGAACCTCTCAGCATCGCGCAATTGTTGGGGAAACCATTGTGGGCAGTGATTGTGACCACCCCCCAGGACGTGGCTCTCCTGGATTCACGCAAGGCTGCGGTCTTTGGCAGGGAAATGGATATGGATGTGCTGGGAATCGTGGAAAACATGAGCGGTCTCACGTGTCCCTATTGCGGCGGGAAAATAGACCTATTCAAGGTAGGGGGCGGCGAACAGGCGGCTCGGGAGCTGGGAGTCCCGTTTCTCGGGAGAATCCCGATCGATCCGGAGGTGGTCGGCGCGGGTGACGAAGGGCTTCCCATGGTCTTGAGAAAGCCTGATTCCAGAGTCGCCCATGCTTTCAAGAAGGTAGCCGGCTCCATCATGGAGGCCCTGGGGAACAGAGAGTGAGGACAGTCATGGAGGCTTCCATTCGGTTTTGTAACGGGCCGTGAACGGCAATCACCGGGTACGAGGAAAAGCGGACAAGGCATACGTTCTCCAGCTAAGTGGGGTCAATGAAGGGGGCTACGAAGAGTATAGGGAGAAGAGCAAACGGAAAAATCCGGGATTCGGAGATCGACTCTTGTTTCGCGCGTGCCGGTTGTTGGGTGCGTAGGGTCACACCCGTTTCAGTCCGATTCAACGGGGTCATTCAATCAATACACAAATCCGGGTCCGGACAATAGGAGTTACCTATGAAGGATGAACATATTTTCTATAACCCTTTCCGGATGTTAAGTCCAGCCCTCGATTATGAGATCGAGCACATTGAGGAGTTTCACCAAAAGCCGGTATCCGAAGGGATTTCTCTTGAGGAAGGCCTGTTGGTCATGATCAGCAAGCTTATTGAGGTCGGTCGATTACTCTCAAGATCTGTAGTCACCAGTTCGGCGTCACAAATGGACAGGTGCGAGAAACTCGCGAAAGACGTTCATCGCCAGGAAAAGATCCTTACGAGAGATCTGGTGGAGTCGAAGGTGGAGGACGATCTTCTCAGGGCTCTCATTCGGTTCCCATATCGGCTGGAACGAATCGGCGACATGTTCGAGAGTATTCTGAACTGCTGCCGGATTAAGGCACAACACGGAGTTCCGTTTAGTGACAATGCGTACGCCGAAATGGACCAACTGTTCAATCTGCTTCTCGAGATGATGAACAACCTCAGAGACGCACTACGGACACCAAACAAACTGATCTTAAGAGCAATCATCGAAGACGGGAAGAAGCTCAATGAGTTGATCGAGGAGTTCAAACTTGCACACTGGATGCGGCTGGAAGCAGGTTTCTGCGCAGTGGAAGCTTCTTCACTATATCGCGACATTCTGGATTCGGCCAAATCCGTAAACGAATACGTCTCCAAGATGTCTCAGACTCTACTGGAGCTGGTAACTGGAGGTTCGGCGTTGAAAGAAAAGCGGGATCCTGATGCAAATTCGATAGTCTCGAACACGGTTCAGACCAAACAATGACAAATGAATTCCAGGAGAAGGTGCCATGGCCCGAAAGTCACTCGTCAATGAATCCATGGGAGAATGGTTGGATTGCACCGGTCACATGTACATGGAGATTGATCGAAATCTTGTGGTGACTTTTGCAAACGCAGCTCTCAAGGCTCGTTTCGGATCTCCTGGAGCCCGGGAGTGCTACCGGTACCTGTGCGGCGCAGAAGAAAAATGCGAAGGATGTGCCGTCGATGGAATTCTCCAGGGGACTTTCTGTGGCCATACGGACCTCACATGCAGAGACCGACAGGATCAACGAGTCTTTCTCCATTCGACAGGCGCCCCGATCAAGGACGAAGCAGGTAGCATTGTTGGGGCCGGCGTGCTCATGATGGACGTATCGCGGACGCATCGCATGGAGGAGATGGTAAGAGAGTCCCATCAACGTTATCAGCAACTCGTGGACCGGTTACCCGACCTCGTGTTCTCACTGGATCCCCTGGGTCGATTCACGTTTGTGAACTCGCAGTGTCAAGAGATGCTGGCTTGCTCAAGTCGACAGGTCATTGGAAAGAGCTTGTGGGACTTCATTGAGTCCGAGGATAACGCGATCGCTCGGACCCTCTTAACAGCCGGGTCCGGGAAGGTCTGGGACCGGGAACTGGGCATTCGTGACGCCGGCGGCGTTCAGAAACACGTCCACATGCGCGTCAACCCTCGATTCGATAATCAGGGAAATCTTCTGGGTTTCGAGGGTGTGATGCGAGACAGGACGGCTCAATGGGAGTTGGAACAGGAAGTTCAAGTCTGTCAGGCATCGCTCTCTGAGTCGCAACACCGTTACTGGAGCCTTGTGGAAGAGATCCCGGACATCGTGTTCGATCTGGACGCATCGGGTCGTTTTGCTTTCGTCAGCCCGCGAACTGAAGAGTTTCTCGGCTATTCTCCTCTCAGTATGCAGGGCACACCTTTGTACCAGTACGTAGCCCCTGAAGAACGCCCATTGTTTGAGGGCTTTCTCGCCCTTCAGCCCGGTGAAGTATGGGACGGGGAGACCGCGTTGGTTGATGCCCAGGGAAATCGGAAATGGGTCCGGATCAGATGCAAGACTTCATTGAACACCTCAGGAGAAGTAACGGGCTTCGAGGGTGTAATGGCCGACAAGACGGAAAGAAAGAACCTTGAGGAAGAACTCGAGGCTTCAAGAAAAGTCCTTTTGGGCAAGATGCATCTGATCGATGAACTCCGTGTCCGAAGAGCCGACTGGGAAAAATCCAGAGCCATCGAGGAGCACGCCGCAGAACTGGCTCATGAACTCAAGCAACCCCTCACGGTCATTGGGGGATTTGTTCACAGGATGGCCAAAAAGTTAGGTATTTACCAGGGATTAGGACCTGACAAACAGCCGGAGTGTTACTACGTCATTATGAAAGAAGTGAAACGTCTGGAGGGTATGCTTCGTGATCTTGTAAACCTCACCAAACCTGAAACGCTGCATTTGGAAAGGGTTGCCCTGAAGCCGCTTATTGAAGACGTGATCCGGATCGGCGAAGAAAGTCGAAGAGAGAAGAACCTGAAGCTCGAACTTGATTTCAGCGATGAGGTTCAGGATGCATATCTCGATCCGGCCCGTTTTCAGCATGTCCTTCGCAATATGGTGACCAACGCGGTCGAGGCTTCGCCACGCAACGAGACCATAGGGATTACGGTTGGGCTTTTCGTGCCCGACGTCGAGGCCCCTGCGGCTTGCGATGCCGAGATTGAACGCTACATTCAAATAAAGATCCGCAACACGGGTAAGCCCATACCGCCCAGAGCTCTTGAGCAGATATTCGATCCCTTTTATACCACCAAGAAACAAGGCACCGGGATCGGCCTGGCGTTGGTAAAGAAGATAATCGAGAAACATCACGGCTCGGTTTCCGTCCAATCAGACGACAAGGGCACTATCTTCACGCTGCAGATTCCCTTGGCCCCAACGGAGAACTCGACGAATGCATCTCAAATCAAAGTAGCCGACACGGATACCGTCCCTGATTCCGCAGTCTCGGCCCCGGCCGGTGAAACGCACGGATCAAACGGAGTTGAAGTCCGGTCTCGTCGATACATGGTATGAGAAGCCGTGAGCACGATTTCAGGTCGCGGTTGGAGCCTTGGACTCGGTAAGGAAACTCCACGCGGGGTGGTCATGGAAGTAGTATAGTGTCGGCCCTTGAATACTGCGGACACCTTCACGTTTGTCATCATTGCGAGCCCGAGGCTTTGGGAGGGCACGGCAATCTCAGCCTTTCATGAAGCAT
>JAVHLK010000058.1 GCA_031082285.1 Desulfomonilaceae bacterium | reverse complement strand
GTCGACCCCAAGAAGGGCCGCCTTATTTTCAGCCGTCGGCTCCAGGCACTACCGTCGTCACCTTGCCGAGAAGGTTCCCTTTATCCAGTTTGTGAACGTACGTCACCCTCTGCCGTTCCGTCAACTATTTTTACTGCCGCTCCCCTCACCCGAACACGGTAAGTTAATGACGGGCAAAGGGTAACGCGGACGACAAATGAGCATATCACCTCCGACCGCTATATGCGAGCTTTGTTCCAACTCTTATCAGACGACGGATAAGCCCCTCCGTCGCGGAATTCGAGAGACACACCACTGTGTATTTCAGCGATCGCTTTCAGGACTTTTCAGTTCGCCCCGTGCCGTCTGCGCGGGTGATCACGAGCGCCTTATCCCCCGGGCTGAGGCGATGTGTGTGGTGGGGAACCAAGACCTCGGTGCCGCGAATGACCGCGACCAGGTCTTCGTCAATGTCCGGGTCGGTAAATACATCGGGATGGACTTGTTTGCCCACATGGGGACTCTCCGCGCTCAGCTCCAGTACCGTCAGGCGCTTTCCATCGGGCAGTGCGATGGGAATGCCTGATTCCAACAGATCGATGAGGTTGACGCACGTGACCTCAGTCTGCAAGGGAACCCTCTTTTCTTGGAGAAGCTTGAGCGCGGAGTCAATCAACTCGGCATAGTGGGCGGGGGAATCGACACGGGCTCGCACTTGCGCCTCATAAAGGCTCTTGTACTTCATGCGTTGGGACAGGTTTGCTTGAATGGCGCAGCTCACCGTAAGCGCGATGGCTGCAGGCACGAGAAGCTGGTATCCTCCCGTCATCTCAGCCACCATCAGAGCGGTGGCAAAGGGAACCCGCGCCGCCGCGCCGAACACCGCCACAATGCCGACGACCACAAACGCTGCGGACGGTTGACCGAATATTGAGGCGAGAAACCCTCCCAACATTGCCCCCACAAAGAGACACGGAGCAAAAATCCCTCCAGAGCCGCCTGAGGAGACCGTCAGGGCAAACGCGGCGATCTTGGCAAAGATAAGGGTCAACAGAAGCGGAGCGGCCATGTGGCCGTCGATGGCTTCCTGAATCCAGCCGTACCCTCCGCCGAGGACCTGCGGCAAGGCCAGTGCGATGAGTCCCACTCCCAATCCGCCGATGGCCGGCTTGATATGGGGAGGAACCGGAATGCGTCGAAACAGGTCGCGAACCCCATAGAATACTGCAGGGAGCAACGTGGCCACAAGCCCGGCAGCGCCTCCAAGGGCCAGGTACCAGGCGTGCTCGCGTATGCCGGAAACCACCAGGCCCGGGGGGATACGGAAAAGCGGATTCCATCCCACAAAAAAAGCGTTGACCACGTAGGCTGTCAGGGACGCTGTCAAGGCAAAGAACAAGGCCGACGATTCGTACTCAACGTCACGGTACAAGACTTCTACGGCAAAGACCGCGCAGCCGAGAGGCGAGCGAAAAATCGCGGACAGTCCTGCAGCCATGCCGACCAGGACGAGCAATCGCATGTCTTCATTGGACCGTTTGAACACGGCCGCGTACATGGATCCGAGCCCCGCGGTAATGAGAGCCGTGGGTCCCTCCCGACCGGCCGCGCCCCCGGACCCGATGGTGATGGCCGATGCGATCATCTTCACACCCGGCACGCGGTATCGGATGAAACCGCCAGCCTTGTGATACGCGCGCACCACGCTGTCCGTACCGTGCCCTTCGGCTTCCGGCGCAAGGGTGAACACGAGAAGCCCCGATATCAAGCCTCCCACGGTGGTGGCAACCGGGATCAGCCACAGGCCGTATGCGCCCACCGACTCTCGGAGAACACCGCCCTCATCGGGCAGACCGGGAGCGTGATACCCTGCCAGTCCCACCAGAAAGACGGACTGTGAAAGATCCAACAGGAACGTGAAAACCTGAGCGCACAAACCTCCAGTCAGCCCGAGAAGGAGCGCGTCCAAAAGGAGTCGTTGATTTCTCGCCATGCTGTGTGACCCGGTGTGGACAGCCGGGGGCCATGATGCTCGAAAGGCCGGCCGTTGAGCCATGCGATTGGAAGGCGGGCGCCTTGTCGGCAAAATCAGTGTCGTGTCCCCGGAAGTCCCGTAATTGCTGAACGTGTCAACTTTTGAGCTTCAACGCGATACGGGCCGCATGAGCGCCCTGGTACCGTGCTCCTGCAAGCTCATTCTCGCTCGGCATCCGCTCGCCCTGGCCGCCGGCAATGGTCGAAGCGCCGTAGGGTGAGCAGCCGGTTATCTCCGTGATACTCATCTGCCCGGCAAACGAGTAGGGCAAGCCGACCACCACCATACCTTGGTGCAAGAGCGTAATGTGAAAGCTGAGGATGGTCGATTCTTGACCGCCATGCTGGGTGGCGGAGCAGGCGAAGACGCTGCCGACCTTGCCGACCAGTGATCCTTTCGCCCAAAGTTGGCCCGTAGCATCCAGGTACTGGCGCATTTGTCCGCACATGTTGCCGAAACGGGTCGGAGTACCGAAGATGACTGCATCGGCATCGACCAGATCTTCCACCGCGGCAATCGGGATGTGGGCCATTCCCTGTTGGGCTTCCAGCGCCCCCATCTTGCCCAGGACCTCATTAGACAGCGTTTCCGGCACGCGCTTGATGACCGCCTCGCACCCTTCCACCTCGCGAACTCCTTCAGCAACCGCCTCAGCCATCCTGTAGATGTGTCCGTACATGCTGTAATAGACTACCAATACCTTGCACATAGCTGATCCCTCCTTACAAATAACCGGCTAATTCCTGATTCCGGGGACACGGTACCTATTCCGGGTGAGTGTTTGTAGAACCTTTCGGGCCGGGTTCTTGGCGACGGATCGATCCGGCCAAGGGCCGACTCCGGGCTCGTGATGAAGTCATCATCCCCCAACGGCCTGCCTGTGTGCCCGTGCCGCCGAAGACTTTGCGACACGGTATCTGAAACTCGGTCGAAAGAACACGGCTCCCTCCTGTTTCCTCTTTGACTTATACAGTGTAGTACTCCCCGGGGCTGACGCGCGTGCCGACCCTGCCATGAGCTCAGAATACCACGACTTCTCATCGAAACGCGAATTAAGTACGGTGTCCCCTGAATTCGCTGAAGTCGTCCTGAATTCCGCACAGCGTGTCGCACGATTTTTTCTCCAAGCATCCCGAGATACTCACGGCGATCCCCCGGCGAATTCCTCAATTGACCGACATTAGGACACCCAAAAAATCTGTAACCCATCAAAAAGACAAAGCCGAGGAATGCAGCATGTCCGCTATTAGGACACTTAACCCCCTCTTGGCGACCTTGCGTGTCTCACTCGAAACTCTCGGAGTGATCATGGCCGGCCGATGGTTCTTCCCATCTAGGAAGCGTTTGACATTTCTTGAAGTTGGCATGAAAAATGCACTTTAGGAACTTACTTATCGCCACGACGACATCCTATGATTTCAGTTCCTTGCTCAGAACTGAATCGCGCGGCACTCTCGTGCCCTTCGCTCCATCACCCAACTCGTCGCCGTCGGCCGGAAAATAGACGGACGATAGTCCACATCAGAGGAGGTCTTTTATGCCGGACCAATTTTTGCCGCCGCAGAGAGAGCAGCCGGACTTCGATGAAATCCTAACACAGGTTGGGCGAAAGTGGCAGGATCTTAGACCTAGCTTTTTCTGGGTACTCCTCGTGTTCGCCGTACTGATCCTGCTATGGTCGTGCTGGTTTACTGTACAGCCTGAAGAGACGGGCATCGTGCAACGCTTTGGGAAAGTCGTACGGACAGCCACCCCGGGTCTGCACTTCAAGTGGCCTTATGGGATCGAAACGGTGGCTCTGGTACCTACTGCCCGCGTGCTTAAAGAGGAATTCGGTTTCCGGACATTGGCCGCACCGGCCGGTCAGCGGACTCAGTATGCGGCTAATGAAGCCTACAAGGGGGAGTCCCTTATGCTGACCGGGGATCTCAATGTCATCGATGTGCAGTGGATTATCCAATACCGTATTGAAGAACCAATCCGTTATCTGTTCAAGGTGCGGGATACGCCAAAAACCGTCCGCGATATCACCGAAGCGGTAATGCGCCGGGTAGTCGGGAACCGGATCGGCAGTGATGTACTTACAGTAGGCCGAGTAGCGCTTTCAAGGGAAGCGAAGGAGGAGATCCAGAAAATTCTGGACGGCTATGAGGCCGGTGTCCGGTTGATTACTGTGGAACTCCAAGATGTGACGCCTCCTGATACGGTGAAACCGGCTTTCAACGAGGTCAACGAGGCACGTCAGGACAGGGAACGAACCATCAATCAAGCCCAGGAGCAGGCAAACCGAGAAATTCCTAAAGCCCGAGGAGTTGCACTTCAGTCCGTTCGCCACGCCGAAGGCTACGCTTTGGAACGAGTAAACCGGGCCAGTGGCGAGACTAACCGTTTTCAGGCCATACTAGCCCAGTATCGCGGTTTCCCGGAGGTCACACGACAAAGACTGTACCTGGAAGCAATGAGCGGCTTCCTGCCCGAAATGAAAGGGATCTACATCGTAGACAGCGCACAAAAGGCTTTGGTGCCATGGATTCAGATGGAATCCGGTGCGAAGGCATCTGTTGAAGGGAGGCAACCATGAGAACTGCAGCGAAGCCGATCATTATCTTAGTTGTCGTGGCGGCCGCATTTCTGATTCTTGGAGCGATCTATACCCTGGAAGAGGGAAAGCAAGCGATTATAGTTCAGTTCGGTCGTCCTGTCGGGGATACGGTCACGGAGGCAGGACTTCATTTCAAGCTTCCCCTTGTGCAAAAAGTCCGACGTTTCGAAAAGCGCCTCTTGGTATGGGATGGAGACCCAAATCAGATTCCTACGAAAGGTCGTGAGTTCATCTGGGTGGACACCACGGCACGCTGGCGAATAGTGGATGCCCGAAAATTTCTGGAGAGCGTGGCAACTGAGACAGGCGCCCAATCTCGGCTGAACGATATTATCGACTCTGTTGTGCGTGATCAGGTGTCGAGCAGTGAACTGGTCGAGCTTGTTCGTAGCTCGACATGGGAAGTCCCCGAGGAAGAAGCCCTGGAGGAGGTCACGAAGGAACGGGAAGAGGAACTCAAGAAACACATCGCCCGCGGGCGTGAAGAGATCACACGAACCGTCCTTGCGGAGGCCCGGAAGATCATCCCCGAGTACGGAATTGAACTTGTTGATGTCCGTATCAAGCGTCTCGATTACGTCGAGAGTGTTCGGGAGAAGGTGTATGCCCGGATGATCTCCGAGAGAAAACGAATCGCCGCCCAGTTTCGGTCTGAGGGAGAAGGGCGGAGTGCGGAAATTCTAGGGGAGATGGAGAAAGAGCTGCGTCAAATTCGTTCCACGGCGTACCGCCAAGTGCAGGAGGTCCAGGGCAAAGCAGATGCAGAAGCGACCCTTGTATACGGCAATGCCTTCAGCCTCGATCCCGAGTTTTATGCTTTCTTGCGAACCCTTGAACTCTATAAGGAGGGAACAAATAAGAATTCCGTCGTGATACTCACCACGGATAGTGATTTCTATCGATATTTGAAACACGCGACTCCAGGGAAAGTCGAGCGCGGCCCGGCCAAGGCCCTCAGTATGGCGGAGCGGCGGCGGCAAAATGGGGAGACGTCGGGACAGAGCCAATGATCGAACCGGCACAGTGAGGACCGCAACCTGCTTCTTATCTAACTAATTCAGTTCCGGAGGCAACTGTGATTGAGGCAAATAACATCGAGACTATTCGAATGGAAGAGAGGGTTGAGATCTATCGCAGTAAGAACCCGGACGTTGACCCGCGGTCAAACGGGTTCGGCCGCATCATGGAATTCCGGGGACTCCGCACTTATTTTTGAGTGAGCGCATGTCGAACTTTTCGGGCCGGGTTCTTGGCGACGGATCGATCCGGCCAAGGCCGACTCCGGGCTCGTGATGAAGTCATCATCCCCCAACGGCCTGCCTGTGCGCCCGTGCCGCCGAAGACTTTGCGACACGGTATCTGAAACTCGGTCGAAAGAACACGGCTCCCTCCTGTTTCCTCTTTGACTTATACAGTGTAGTACTCCCCGGGGCTGACGCGCGTGCCGACCCTGCCATGAGCTCAGAATACCACGACTTCTCATCGAAACGCGAATTAAGTACGGTGTCCCCTGAATTCGCTGAAGTCGTCCTGAATTCCGCACAGCGTGTCGCGCGATTTTTTCTCCAAGCATCCCGAGATACTCACGGCGATCCCCCGGCGAATTCCTCAATTGACCGACATTAGGACACCCAAAAAATCTGTAACCCATCAAAAAGACAAAGCCGAGGAATGCAGCATGTCCGCTATTAGGACACTTAACCCCCTCTTGGCGACCTTGCGTGTCTCACTCGAAACTCTCGGAGTGATCATGGCCGGCCGATGGTTCTTCCCATCTAGGAAGCGTTTGACATTTCTTGAAGTTGGCATGAAAAATGCACTTTAGGAACTTACTTATCGCCACGACGACATCCTATGATTTCAGTTCCTTGCTCAGAACTGAATCGCGCGGCACTCTCGTGCCCTTCGCTCCATCACCCAACTCGTCGCCGTCGGCCGGAAAATAGACGGACGATAGTCCACATCAGAGGAGGTCTTTTATGCCGGACCAATTTTTGCCGCCGCAGAGAGAGCAGCCGGACTTCGATGAAATCCTAACACAGGTTGGGCGAAAGTGGCAGGATCTTAGACCTAGCTTTTTCTGGGTACTCCTCGTGTTCGCCGTACTGATCCTGCTATGGTCGTGCTGGTTTACTGTACAGCCTGAAGAGACGGGCATCGTGCAACGCTTTGGGAAAGTCGTACGGACAGCCACCCCGGGTCTGCACTTCAAGTGGCCTTATGGGATCGAAACGGTGGCTCTGGTACCTACTGCCCGCGTGCTTAAAGAGGAATTCGGTTTCCGGACATTGGCCGCACCGGCCGGTCAGCGGACTCAGTATGCGGCTAATGAAGCCTACAAGGGGGAGTCCCTTATGCTGACCGGGGATCTCAATGTCATCGATGTGCAGTGGATTATCCAATACCGTATTGAAGAACCAATCCGTTATCTGTTCAAGGTGCGGGATACGCCAAAAACCGTCCGCGATATCACCGAAGCGGTAATGCGCCGGGTAGTCGGGAACCGGATCGGCAGTGATGTACTTACAGTAGGCCGAGTAGCGCTTTCAAGGGAAGCGAAGGAGGAGATCCAGAAAATTCTGGACGGCTATGAGGCCGGTGTCCGGTTGATTACTGTGGAACTCCAAGATGTGACGCCTCCTGATACGGTGAAACCGGCTTTCAACGAGGTCAACGAGGCACGTCAGGACAGGGAACGAACCATCAATCAAGCCCAGGAGCAGGCAAACCGAGAAATTCCTAAAGCCCGAGGAGTTGCACTTCAGTCCGTTCGCCACGCCGAAGGCTACGCTTTGGAACGAGTAAACCGGGCCAGTGGCGAGACTAACCGTTTTCAGGCCATACTAGCCCAGTATCGCGGTTTCCCGGAGGTCACACGACAAAGACTGTACCTGGAAGCAATGAGCGGCTTCCTGCCCGAAATGAAAGGGATCTACATCGTAGACAGCGCACAAAAGGCTTTGGTGCCATGGATTCAGATGGAATCCGGTGCGAAGGCATCTGTTGAAGGGAGGCAACCATGAGAACTGCAGCGAAGCCGATCATTATCTTAGTTGTCGTGGCGGCCGCATTTCTGATTCTTGGAGCGATCTATACCCTGGAAGAGGGAAAGCAAGCGATTATAGTTCAGTTCGGTCGTCCTGTCGGGGATACGGTCACGGAGGCAGGACTTCATTTCAAGCTTCCCCTTGTGCAAAAAGTCCGACGTTTCGAAAAGCGCCTCTTGGTATGGGATGGAGACCCAAATCAGATTCCTACGAAAGGTCGTGAGTTCATCTGGGTGGACACCACGGCACGCTGGCGAATAGTGGATGCCCGAAAATTTCTGGAGAGCGTGGCAACTGAGACAGGCGCCCAATCTCGGCTGAACGATATTATCGACTCTGTTGTGCGTGATCAGGTGTCGAGCAGTGAACTGGTCGAGCTTGTTCGTAGCTCGACATGGGAAGTCCCCGAGGAAGAAGCCCTGGAGGAGGTCACGAAGGAACGGGAAGAGGAACTCAAGAAACACATCGCCCGCGGGCGTGAAGAGATCACACGAACCGTCCTTGCGGAGGCCCGGAAGATCATCCCCGAGTACGGAATTGAACTTGTTGATGTCCGTATCAAGCGTCTCGATTACGTCGAGAGTGTTCGGGAGAAGGTGTATGCCCGGATGATCTCCGAGAGAAAACGAATCGCCGCCCAGTTTCGGTCTGAGGGAGAAGGGCGGAGTGCGGAAATTCTAGGGGAGATGGAGAAAGAGCTGCGTCAAATTCGTTCCACGGCGTACCGCCAAGTGCAGGAGGTCCAGGGCAAAGCAGATGCAGAAGCGACCCTTGTATACGGCAATGCCTTCAGCCTCGATCCCGAGTTTTATGCTTTCTTGCGAACCCTTGAACTCTATAAGGAGGGAACAAATAAGAATTCCGTCGTGATACTCACCACGGATAGTGATTTCTATCGATATTTGAAACACGCGACTCCAGGGAAAGTCGAGCGCGGCCCGGCCAAGGCCCTCAGTATGGCGGAGCGGCGGCGGCAAAATGGGGAGACGTCGGGACAGAGCCAATGATCGAACCGGCACAGTGAGGACCGCAACCTGCTTCTTATCTAACTAATTCAGTTCCGGAGGCAACTGTGATTGAGGCAAATAACATCGAGACTATTCGAATGGAAGAGAGGGTTGAGATCTATCGCAGTAAGAACCCGGACGTTGACCCGCGGTCAAACGGGTTCGGCCGCATCATGGAATTCCGGGGACTCCGCACTTATTTTTGAGTGAGCGCATGTCGAACTTTTCGGGCCGGGTTCTTGGCGACGGATCGATCCGGCCAAGGCCGACTCCGGGCTCGTGATGAAGTCATCATCCCCCAACGGCCTGCCTGTGCGCCCGTGCCGCCGAAGCCCTTCGGACTCCGTGTCTGAACACTCGGTCGAAAAAAGGGTCCGACGCCTAAAATCTCCTCGTTGCGTACTGTGGTAATCCCAGGGCTACGACGCGTGCCGATATATATTGGATTGCTCTGGACAAGATCCGGAGCCTCGTTAACCGTATCACACACCGGTCAAGTGATAGCCGGAGGGAGGCCGGAACAAAGGGTAAATGTTGGGATGCTCCCAATCGCGTGCAGAGGTCGGTCAGGGACGGATGATCTTCATACCAAACGAGAAGGACAATCTTGCCCGGCCTTCGGCACAATTCCGCTTCTTGCCGGGTTCTGGTCGAACCTCGGGGCCAAGCCCGTACCGTATGCACACATGATAGACGTCGGCCGGATAGGGGATGCGTGCTCGGTGTACCCGATTTTCCCCTGGAACAAGAGAGAGGTCAGTCCGTGTCGATCAACGAGGGGTTGGCTCTGCTCCATTCAACCATGCTGCGGAATCCCTCTTCAAACGAATATTTCGGCGTCCAGCCGAGACTCTCTTGGGCACGGCGGATGTCGGCCACCCATGTGTCGGTGTCCCAGATTCGGTCGCCCATGGATGCCCACTTGGGCTCGTCACGAATGTTCAGGACCCTTCGTGCCGTGTCCACAACGGCTCGTATGCTGGTCTGGACTCCGGTTCCTATGTTGTATACTGCTCCGGGTTCCTGGTCCGCAACGGACGCGGCCAAGAGAAATGCCTGAACCACATCGTCCACGTACACAAAATCGCGGGCCGTTTCCGGGTTCACGAGGGGAGGAAGGCGGTTTCTGAAGCCCTCACGGATAATGGTGGGCATGAGGCGGGTCGGCTCTTCGTACGGGCCGTACACGGAATAGAGTCTGAGTGTGGATATGCGCGTACCCGTGCTCTGCCCCGCGTAGGTGCAGAACATGGTTGCCGAGGCCTTGGCAACTGCGTAGTAGCTGTTGGGTTCCAGGCTCTCAGTCTCGCTCGGTGGGTGGTCCTTCAATCCGTATTCCGATGACGATCCGGCATTGACGAATGCCTCGAATCCCGTCTTGAGACACGCCAGAACCAGATTGGCGGTACCCACGGTATTGGTGTGAAGAATTCTCAGCGCGTCGGTCTGCGTGGGATACGCGCCGTGAGCCGCCAGATGAAACACCCATTCCGGGCGAACGCTCGCAACCGTCGTCGCCAAGGTCTCTTCGTCCCGAAGATCCGCGGTGTGAATTCGCACGTCGCCGTAAATGTCCCTGATTCGCCGGTCGGAATGGCCCTCTCTCAGGATGAGGTTGAGCTCGTGTCCATCGCGAAGGAGCCTTCGAGCGAGATTATTCCCTACAAACCCGGAGGCACCGGTCAGAAGAATTCGCGCCATTTTTCATCGCTCCGGAACCGTGCACCACATTTCTGAAATTGGCTGATAAGCCGCCGTCCGGGCGCGCGGAGGGGTTTTCATCCCAGGCGACCGAACACCTCGGCTCCGCTTCACATGAACGATCCGTAGTCAAACACATCCAGCCGGCTTTCAGTCCAAACCCGCACCAGATCGATCTCCTCGGACGAAAGTTCCTCGGCCGTGGCCTTGTTTGCCTCGGCCGTTGCCTTTCGAATGGTGCCCCAGGGATACACCTCCTCGAGCGGCTCTCCGTTCCATGTCGGCTCTTCGAGGAGTGCACCGGGTCGTACGCCGATCTTTTCGCAGATTGCGCCGAGGGTCCGGGCCGGATCGCTTATGACGTCTTCGTACCTTACGATGTGGACCCGTTGCGGACTCAGTTTCTTGAATACCAGTGCGTGGTGCTGATTCGTGACCCAGGCGGTGATATAGCGTTCCAGGGACATGGGAACCGGACGTTTCTTCGTGTCGGCATACGCGGACCACGGATTGCGCACCACGTGCAGCACGTGAGCATGGGGCAAGTCCTCTATGATCTTGCGAGCGTCCACTGCGACGATGGGACTGTATCCCACATAGATTTCCTCTTGTCCGCTTCGTTTGTAGTCCTTCCATGCTTCGAAGGTGGCCTGAAAGAAGGCCGCGACATTGTTGCCCCGTGAACGACGTCGTGATTCCACCTTTTTCACGAAGATCTCGCACCGTTCGTCATCGTCGAAGTCAAAGGGCATGTGCCGAAACTTGCTGACGCGAGGGGTGCGAGCCCGGACTTTGCACTCTTCGTCAATAATGGCTTTGTAGTCCTGGTGCGCAGTAGAGTCCAGTCCGAATTCAGGCCACCGGTACTTCACGGGGAACATGGATGTCAGATGGTCTCGAACCAGCATTGTACCAAGCTGGGACTCGAACGGGTACACATACATCTGCGGATGTCCGTCAAGGAAACGGTGGGTCGTATTGCCGCCGTTCTCATACATTGCGGAAAGCATCAAAAGACGAAACTCCATCATTACTCCTGTACTTCCGATACGTTGAATGAATAGAAGAGGTCCCTGATTGATTCACCGGACGTGTCGTCGTCGAGTCGAAACGGCAGACCGGAGCTGAATGTCGAAGGAACCCACTCCACGGAAAAGATCTGGCTTCCGTACGGCCAGACGATGCTTCCCAGGATTTCTCCCGACATCACGTCCAGTGCGTGGATGCCGCATTGAGCCTCCCGGGCGTCCAGTCCCGGGGCATACGCGGAAAATCGAGGGAGTACCCGAGAGGTGCCCACAAACATGATCCGTCCAAAAAAGCTGAGACCCCGCGTCCACCCGGGAAGTCGATTGACCGGTTGGAATCTGCCGGCGTCCACGTATCCCACCTCACCGTACCCGCTGTTGTCCACCCAAATTCTTTGAGCATAGTTCCGTGCCGAGTGGGGCCGCGTCAGCCCGCGGACCACGGGTTCACGAGATGAGGCGGAAAAGATCACGCCTCGCCGGTCCACGGGAAAGACCGGATCGCCCGGTCTCACATCCGAGACCTCATCGGTTGAAGCTGAGAAGAAGGACTCCTCCAACGTATCTCCCGCGGCAATGGAATTCAGCTGAAGATGATTTCGCCCGAAGACGGGTCCTTCGCGGGTTTCAATGCACTTGGGCCACCAGACTCGAGTGTGGTTACCGGAAGGCGACAACCTCACGATCGCGTTTTGTCCCACCGAGTTGGCATACAGTTCATCTCCGATCATTGCAAGTTCGTGAACGTACAAACAGCCGGGCAGAAACCTGGTGCGCATGGGCAGAAGCACCGAGTCAAGGAACGGCTCTCCCCGTACGTCCAAACGTTGCATGACTCCTCGGGACGGCACGAGATCGAATATCTGGTTGGGATTTCGAGTCGAGGCCACGTGCACGACTCCACGGGAACGATCGACGGTCAATCCGGACGGATGAGGCATTCTCATCATGGTGACGGACGGTCGAGACGCTTCGTCAACACACAGGGCCAGGAGCAGATGCTCATACTCGCGCGTCACCAGGAGCGTAATCCCGGATTCCTCGAGGATTCTCCACCACCGTCCGTTCACCTTGTATTCGAGAAGCCGACGGTCGATACGGGTTGCATCCTGCCAGTATGCGACGATCTCGGACGGCTCGCGGAACTCTTCGTCGTGGGCCTCCCACAGGGCCTCCCTGTCCGACGGGATGGTCTTCTTCATCAATTCCCGTGCCCTCTACGCCCGCTGTTCCGTTGTTTCATGGAATGCGACATCCTGAACGCGCCCCAGTACATTTGCAGGGCGGAATAATAGTTCGTCGTCGATTCTCCTCCGTGACGCACGGACGAAACAATGGGCACTTCGAGTATCTGCACGCCCAGTTGCTTGCACCGGAGAATGAATTCCAAGTCGATCAGATCGCCGTTTTCTTGAAGATCGAGTCGCCTGCACACCTCACGACCGAACACCTTGGGCGTTCCGTTGACATCCCACACCGGCAGATCGAACAAGGTACGACACTCCACATTGTACAGTACCGACCCTATTCGGCGCATCAACGGGTGTCGGAGCCTTCGGTTCGCCTTTATGACGAGTGAGGGGTTCGTTACCGCAACCATGACGTGCAATGCGAGCGTATATGCGTCGGTGCGGGCCGAATTCGTGTAACAGACGATTTCGCCCCGGGCTTCGGCAAGGCCGGTTCTGACCGCGCGGCCCCAGCCGGGCTGATCGTTGCACAAGACTCGAACGGACTCGTATTCGCGTTCCAGCATGCGGCACCGTTCCAGCGATCCGTCCCTGCTTGCGTTGACCACGAACAGTATTTCTGCGGAATGCTTCAGATTGTCCAGTGCCGCGAAGTAGCTCCGTGCAATGTGCTCAATGTGATCGGCCTGATTGTAAACTGGAAGTACGATGGAAACCTTGGGAACTGCACTCATAAACTCTGCTTTCCCAGTGCCGTGACAGCGGTCTGGTACAAGCCTTCTCCTGAAAGGCCGTTGCGTTCTCGGAGGCAAGCCTCCCCGTCACAGGCCGCGGTCATCCGCCCCACTCCGCAGCGGACGACCCGACAACCGGAACCTTGCTCTGCGGACACTTCCGCGACCAGTGACCCGAGTCCGCAATCAACGTAATGTTCCTCGACGGTCAGCGCCAGATCGAATTCCCGGAGCTGCGCGGCAAGATCCTCGGCCGGCGCGGGCCGGAGTGATGAAACGACCGTAACGCAGGCCTCAATCCCGTCTTCGGCCAACTTCTCCGCTGCGGCCATCGCTTCCGAGGAGATTGCGCCCAACGTGATGATGAGAAGATCGCAACCTTCCCGTACCGTTTCGGTTCGTCCCAATCTGAATCTTCCGTCCAACCCCGGTAGAACGTAATCGTCCCTCTTTCCGATGCGAAAGTAAACGGGACCGGGAACATCGCGGGTTTCACGTATGGCCGCGGCCGCCTGAGCGTGATCCGCGGGAGCCACGACCGTAAGTCCAGGCTGAACTCGTGCTATTCCCAGGTCTTCCAAAGCGTGATGAGTTATTCCCGCATGACCGTACTCGAAGCCTCCTCCCACACCGACGATCCTCACGGGCAGGTTGTGCAGCACGGGACCGTTTCTGATCTGTTCATAGCCTCGCATGGACGCGAACGTGGCAATGGAATAGACGTACGGCACGTACCCGCAGGATGCAAGACCCGTTGCAAGCCCGATCATGTTGGCCTCGGCCACGCCCACGTTGATGAAGCGATCCGGATAGGATTCGGAAAATCGTTCCAATACCATGAATCCCAGGTCCGCGGTCATGAGGACGATATGGGGATCGTCTCGAGCGATCTCACACAGCGTATCGGCAAATGCGCGCCTCATGGTGCGGTCTTCAGGTCCCTGAGTGCCTGCTCGTACTGGTCGTCGGATAACGGCAGGTAATGCCACTCCACTTTGCCTTCCATGAACCCGACGCCCTTGCCGCTGATCGTGTGAGCCTGGATCGCATGGGGCGGCCCCTGACGCGTATCCAGCCCCTTGAGCACTCGCTCCAACTCCCGGGGGTCATGTCCGTCAACTTCGGATACCTCCCAACCAAAAGCACGCCATTTGTCTCCCAGGGGCCTCAGGTCAAGAATGTCCTTTGTCTTTCCGAGGGCCTGCTGACCGTTGTCATCGATGATCGCGACGAGGTTGGAAAGCTGATGATGACCTGCAAACATGACGGTTTCCCAGAGCGACCCTTCGTTGCACTCCGCATCGCTCACCAGGACAAAGCAGCGGAAATCCGCGGATTTCATGCGCGCGGCCATCGCGACGCCCGCGCCCATAGCCAACCCGTGACCGAGCGACCCGGTGGAAAAATCGATTCCGTTCAACCGGTGTTCGGGATGTACGCCGAGCAAACTGTCGTCGCAGCAGTACGTGCGGATCATGTCGTGGCTGAGAATCCCCTTGAGATAGAGGGCCGCGTAGAGAGCCAGCGCCGCATGACCCTTGGAGAGGATAAAGCGATCCCGGTTCGGATCGTCGGTTCCCGGCGATCTCATCACGCCGTTGAAAAGAACCGCGACGATGTCGGCTATGGACAGCGCGGATCCGATGTGCCCCACGTTGGCACGCTTGGATTCGTCGATGACGATCCTGCGGATCCGGGAAGGGGTCACGGTTCCATCTCTCGGTATCAAACTCGAACTGAGTGCGGCACTCGTATCCATATTACAGGTTCGCAAAATTCTTTAAGATTCTCAAACCGTTCTCCTGGCTTTTCTCCGGATGGAATTGAACGGCATAGATATTGTCCCGGGCTACCGCACACGTGAAACGTATGCCGTACTCGGTTTCCGCGGCGATGTCTCGATCGTCCAGAGGATCCACATAGAATGAATGGACAAAATAGAAGAACGATCCGTCCTTGATTCCTTCGAAGATGGGTACGTCCTTGCGAGTGGACACCTGATTCCATCCCATGTGCGGAATCTTGAGCTTCATGTCTCGGTCGAATTCTCTCACCTTGCCTCGTATCACCTTCAGCCCTTCATGTGTTCCGAATTCTTCCGATTCATCAAACAGAAGCTGGAGCCCCAGACATATGCCCAAGAACGGTCGTCCGGATCGGATAAACCCGACGACCGGATCGACGAGATTCAGTTCCTTCAAGTTCTCCATGCACTTGGGAAACGCGCCGACACCAGGCAAGACAAGCTTGTCCGCGGCCGTAATCTCTTCCGCATCCCTCGAAATGACCGCTTCCGCACCTACCTTCTCGAATCCTTTTTGGACGCTGCGCAGATTGCCCATTCCGTAATCGACTACAACGATCATCAATACCTCAAGTTGTTTGCCGCGTGGTTGTCTCCGCATTGCATCCCCGGAGAACCCTCACGCGTGACGACCCTATTCCAATATTCCTTTCGTCGAGGGAAAGCCCTTGACTCGCGGGTCCTCCTCCACGGCCTCCCTCAGAGCTCTGCCCAGTGCCTTGAACAAGGCCTCGGCAGCGTGATGAGGATTCTCAGCCGAGTGCACGGAGGCATGCAACGTGACCCGGGCTCGGTCGGCCAAAGCCTGCAAGAAGACCTGTACAAGGTCCAGCGCGAATGTGCCCGCGCTGCGATTCGACAATGGATTGGAATAGACGAGGAGCGGCCGACCCGACAAATCGAGAGTCACCGATGCCAACGCCTCATCCATGGGAACCACGGCCGAGCCGTAGCGCCGAATCCCGGTCTTCTCTCCGACCGCGGCTCGCAACGCGTCCCCGATACACAACCCCACGTCCTCAATAGTGTGATGATAATCCACGTGAAGGTCACCCTTCACGCTGACCTCAAGATCGAGGAGTCCGTGCCGTGCCACATGGTCCAGCATGTGATCGAAGAAACCGATATCCGTGGTGATCGAAGCCTTTCCCGATCCGTCGAGATTGAGTGTCACCCGGACGTCGGTCTCGGATGTCTTGCGGTCTATCCGTCCAATTCTCACTTCACACGTCCTGTTCAATCCACTGAGAGAGGCCCAAGCCGCTCTTGGGATGAAGCTCATCACACTGTGGCGTACGTACGGTAACCTGCGGGAGTACCGTCTTCCCGGCGAACGACCGGCCGCGACGCCCGGAGCCTGCCGAGCGTTCACGGGAATGCTTGAGTGCATTGAGGAAAAGGGGCGTTCAGGTTCTACACGATGTCGTCTTTTTCTCGTCGGATGTCCGCGCCGATCTGTGACAGCTTCTCCTCGATGAATTCGTACCCTCTGTCCAAGTGATAGACTCGGTGCACCTCCGTGACGCCTTCCGCTGCCAGGCCGGCCATGATCAGGCACGCGCTGGCCCTTAAATCCGTTGCCTGCACGTGCGCGCCGGAGAGTTTCGTCACTCCTTCTACCGTCGCGGTTCTCCCCGACACTCTGATCCGTGCTCCCATTCGACTCAGCTCCTGGACGTGCATGAAACGGTTTTCGAACACTCTTTCGGTGATTCGGCAGCGCGTGTCGCCGAGAGCCATAAGCGCCATGTACTGGGCCTGAAAATCCGTGGCAAATCCGGGATACGGGTCCGTGTCAACATCCTTGCTCTTCACCGTTCCGTTGGAGCGGATTCTGATCGACCGCTGTTCCACGTCCAGGATCAGTCCGGCATCATCCAGTTTCTCCAGCAGCGATGAAAGATGCGCGGGTTCACACTGAGAAACGGTCACGTCCCCGCGGGTGATCGCCCCGGCCAACAAATACGTACCGGCTTCTATCCGATCCGGCATTACCTCATGAACGATTCCGTTGAGCCGATCCCTGCCCTCGATGACGATGGTGTCGGTACCCGCACCGTGCACGCTTCCTCCCATTCGGTTGATGACGTGCGCAAGTTCCGCGACCTCCGGTTCGATCGCGCAATTGCGCAAGACCGTGGTACCCTTGGCCAAGGACGCGGCCATTATGAGGTTCTCCGTTCCGGTAACCGTATTGAGATCGAACGTGAAATCAGTGCCTTTGAGTCTGTTCGACCGAGCCTGAACGTATCCCTCGCAAAGGTCTATGGTCGCACCCATGGCTTCCAGGCCCTTCAGGTGCTGGTCAATTGGCCTGGCACCGATTGCGCACCCACCCGGAAGACTGACATCCGCCCGACCTTCCCTCGCCATCAGAGGTCCCAGCACCAGCACCGACGCTCTCATGGTCTTGACCAGTTCGTACGGGGCGGTATGATCGGCGATCTCGCGCGCTTTTATCCTCAGAGAGCCTTGAGTGAAGTCGTCGAGTTGAACTCCCAGTTGGAGCAGCAGCTGTTTGATCGTCCGAATGTCCCGCAGGACCGGGATCTTGTGAAAGGTCATCTCGTCGGTGGAGAGCAGGGCCGCGCAGATGAGAGGTAGGGCCGCATTCTTGGACCCACTGATTTCGACCGATCCGCTCAGCGCCGCGCCGCCGCGAATAACGATCTTGTGCATCGGTCACGTTCCTCTCTTGTTCTTGCGCCGGGAGTCATATCGGCAGCCCGGTGGCTTGTTCCGTTCATTGAACCCGGCTCTCCGGGTTCAATGGGAGTAGCGTACCCCGACGCTGTATACCATCTTCGGTCACGTGGCGCAACATGTTCGCGGAAAATGAGGCGACCGTGCAATTGCCTGGGGAAAGCGTTTCTCAGGCAACGTCGGTGCAACCCCGAGCACGGCGTGCCGGGAAGCAACCTCTTGTCCTGGAGACGGACGCGTCCCATGATCCTCTGAGAGCGTGTTGTCGCTTCGTTTCTTCCAAAGACACGATTGCGGATCGTCTCGTCGGGGAGCCGGCGTGGGAGCACGGCAGGGGTAGATGAGTGGTCGTACACCTTCTGGACATTTGCTGTCAACGATATGGACATTCTCGGCTGAAGGCAAGGATCGTACCAATTCCTTCATTGTGCATCAGGCGTGATCAGGTCTGCGAATTGAGGGACCTGAGCACCTTGGTTCGAGTCTTGCTAGAATGTACCAAACGATCAATTCTCCCGCTATGTTTCAGTCCATAGTCGCGTAGTGGGTCATTCGGGCCGCTAATTGCGGCCGGCAGTTGTGGGAGGCACCGTTCAGGTGCGGGGAATCTTCGATATCGGCCCGTGACCGGCAGCCGATTGAGCCGTGTCACGGATCGGTACGTGCGAGATTGTAGAAAACCGTATCGAGAGCTATCTCGAGAATTTTTTCAGTGCATTTGATCGATGCAAGACTGCGTCGGTCTGCAATGGTTACTTGGAAGGAGACGTCTGTATGACCAAGCCTGAAATTATCGCTCTGATTTCAGAACAGGCCGATATCACAAAGAAGGCCGCCACCAGGGTTTTGGACACGTTCGTTGACGCGGTGCACGCTTCGTTGAAAAGTGAAGACGGGAAGATAAGGATATCGGCCCTCGGCACGTTCAGAGTAGTCGAGATGGCGCCGCGGCGAGGAGTCAATCCGCGCACCGGGAAGGAGATGACCATCCCCGCCATGAGAGTCCCTCGGTTCACGGCCGCGAAGGCTCTCAAGCAAATCGTCCAAGGCAGAAAATAGTGATTGCCGTCTTTGAACCGGTATGCAAAGTAAATTTTCTGCTCCTCACTTTTCAAGAAAGGACACATGGGCGCCGGCGGGGCGGCGGTGACGAATTCCTTGTAACGGTTCACCGTGCCTGAAGCCGTTGACCGGCGGATCGGGCGGGGGATGCCCTGTGAGAGGCACCTCACCTCGATGTGGTCGTAAATAGGAGGGTACGGGGGCGGTCGAACTCCGATAAGACTTTACCGGTCCCGGGGCCCACCCAATACGTGATTCCTCGGGAACCGTCCATGTTGCTCGGATCGTGCGGCCTGCTCATGCAGGCTTCCGCATTGTGTATGAGTCCGTGACCGTAGCGGCCGGCCCGGTGAACGCTTTTGATTTATTCCGATTGGGGTATTGGAGGGAGGTATGGTGGGCTGTCGTGTGCGTCTCTTCTTCTGGCTCATTCTGCCGATGTGTATCGGGGGAGTCGGTTTTTCGTGGGCCGGCAGTCCTCGGTACACGTTCTACGATGAGGCGCGTCTGTTGGAGGTCCTGGGACCTAATCTGCTCAAGCTGAAGCTTGTCAAAAGAGACAAGGTCGTGGTCGTTCGACTCATCGGGGTCGGGTCTCCACGAAACAGGGACAGAGTTCGCGGGTTGAAATCGGAGGTCGTTTCATATATCGACTCAAACCGGATCTGGGAGAGTTCGGCGGACTTTGTCCGTTCGCTCCTGAGCGACAAGGTAATCGAACTGTGGACGCGGAGATGGGACAGGTTTGATGAAAAGAATCGATTGCTGGCCTACGTAATGATTCCGACCGCGTCTGAAGGTTCCGTGGATCTCAACGGTGAAATAATTCGAAAGGGATTGGGATTCGTCACCAGAGACTACGTGCACGTGACCTTCGTACATTACCGGGAGCTTGAGGAAGAGGCCAGGAATAATCGCAGGGGCATATGGGGCGGATTGTCGATCGGGACGATATCCTCACTGAGTAAATAAATGAGGTTTTGTCCTCGTCGTGCCTCTTTTGCGGTTGCCGCGCGGAACGCGGCGGAAACGTCTGCGCGTGAAATCCCGTCGCGGATATTCATCGGCTCATTGGAAGGACATGAGCTCGATCAGGTCCTCTCTCGAGAAGCGTTTGAGAAGCATTTTGTCGTCCTGTTTGACCACCGATTCCATCAGGCGCATCTTCTTGGTAATTATTTTGTCGATCTTCTCTTCGAGGGTATTTTCCGTTATCAGCTTGAATACCTGCACCCCTCGGCTCTGACCGATTCTGTGAACTCTGTCGGTAGCTTGTTGTTCGCGCGCGGAATTCCACCAGCGATCGTAATGGATGACTACGGATCCTCCGGTCAAGTCTATGCCCAATCCCGACGCTCTCAGCGAAGCGGTGAACACCATGCAGGAGGGTTCGGTGTTAAAGCGTTTAATGGCTTCGGCACGTTTGCGCGTATGCCCTTTTATCGTTGCAAAATCGATGGAACAATCGCGAAGATAGGATTCAATCAAGTCCAGCATCATCACATACTGGCTGAACACGACGACCTTTTGGCCCGACCCGAGGCTTTCGGCCAAGAGTTCGACGAAGAGATCCCACTTTCCCGAAGCATACTTCCGGTAGTTGCGCGTATCTTTCTCCAAGAGAACCGGATGATTGCAGATCTGCTTTAGATAGTTCAAGACCGCGAATATGTGCATGTAGGGCACTTTCCGATCCGGATCCTTGAGGGCCTGAACAAGCCCCATCCCCTGATTTTCCACCACGTCCCGGTAGAAGCGAACCTGGTCTTGGCTCAACGAGCAATGACGGTAATCTTCGATCTTGGGAGGCAGTTCTTTGAGGACTTGTTCCTTCTTTCGGCGTAGAGTAAAGGGCTGAATTATCCGAGAAAGTTTGTGCTTGATCTCCGGATTTTGGTCCTCCTCGATGGGTTCGCGAAAGTGACGATCGAACAGGGTATCGGACATCAGGTATCCCGGAAGGATGATGTCGAACAGTGCCTTAAGGTCGGATACACTGTTTTCGATGGGGGTTCCGGTCAGCCCGATGGTGCAGACGGAATCGAGGGCCTTAATCGCAGCGTAGGTCTTCGTGGATTTGTTTTTCACCGCCTGTACTTCATCGAGAACGATGAGTTCATATCGATATTCCGAGAGCATCTCGATGTCGCGCAGTGCAATACCGTAAGAAGTGATGACTAGAAGGTGCTCGGCAAACCCTTCCTGGAATTGACGATCCGTGCCGTGGTAGATGTACGGATCGAGCCGGGGGCAGTACTGCATGACCTTTTCCTTCCAATGGCTGAGAACCGTTGTAGGACAGATCACGAGAAACCGCATCTTGCCGAGACCATCGAACTTCTTGCGCGCGATGCCGGTCATCAGCGCCATTACCTGGTGAGTCTTTCCGAGCCCCATGTCGTCGCACAGCAATCCCGAAAATCCGTTTTCGTAGAGAAACCACAGCCATCCGTAACCATTCTTCTGGTAGCCCCGGAGCTTCCCCTTCATTGCCCTAATTGACGGCAGACGCCCCGCGGTCCTGAGTTGTTCGAGGCTTTCAAACCATGTCCGGACCTTGGCGGATGAAAACCGCTTGTCCGGACTGTCGTGGAGTGCCAGGAGTCGAAGGTATTCCACTCTGTCCAACGTAAGTACGTTGTCATGGGTCAATGCCTTTTCTTTCAGTCCGTCAAGCCACGAGAATTCGGGTGAGAAGGTATCGATCCACTTGTCGCCGTGAACGAGAAAGCGCCGGTTGCTCTTTCTCGCTTCGTACACGTCTCGAAGGCGAACGCGGATTCCCGCGAACTCATAACCGATCTCCAGCGATACGCCGTCATCGTCGAAGGTTTTATGGTCCAGAACGATCTTGTCGTATCTTTCTATGGTCTCGCAGTTCAGAAGGGCCTCGTCGACAAAGATCCGCGGCTCGTTTCTCAGCAAATCGCCGTACTGCTCGAGAAAAGACTTGATGTCCTGAGGTCGTATTTCGGTCTTCTTCTGTGCGGAGAAATATTCGGCAGGCAGGCCGCCCGTGTTTGCCGCAATCTTGAAGAAACCCCAATCGGGAAAAAAGTAGTAGCTCCCAAACAGCTGGTGCTCCAGCTGCGTGCGATCCAGATACGACTCTCCGGGATCCGCGTCGGGATCGGGATTTTGCACGACAGGCGTGATGCAGAGAGAAGAAGACTCGTCGAGATCCACCGAGTAACCCGTTTCCAGATGTCTGGAGTTGATGAGCAGATCTCTCCCAATCGCCCCCCGTTTTTCCCCCATTTGGATAATCGAGCCGATGTGTGTGCGCGGAGGGACAAGTCGAAGGATGACCGATTCTTCTTCGTCCAACGCTTCCACGGTGAGTTCGTGTTTGTGTTCCAGGAAATTGAACCTGAAGCGGCCTCCGGTTCTCCCGGACAAGAGAAATCCCACTTTGGCGATGCGGTGCCACACGCTGTCTTCCAAGTGTTGCCTGGTCGACTTAAGCCCCCGCCGATTGAGATCGGCTTCCGCATCCGAATAGTGCCACGGTCTTCGGCGTAATGACGGCACATTGGGGTCCCGGAGCTTTCGGCCGTACATTCGCTTGAACAGGGTCGAATCAAGGTCCCGGCGAACGATCTCGAAGAACTCGTGCAGGTATTCTTCGACGAGCCTTTCACCCGGCATGAACGCGAGAATCTCCTCCTTCGAGCGATCCGAGAACGAGATGCGCAGGCCTTCTCCCCCGTGGTTTATTCTGCATCGGAATCCCAGTATGGAGTCGCCGAAGTTCCTGTAGCCGTACCAGCTGATCTCATGCCAAAGGCTTTCTTGAAAGTCCTCGTCAAGCGTGCGGAGTTTTCCCGTATCCGGGTCGGGTCGCAGAATGTACCGCACAAAAGACACAATATGATGGCAATAGGTTCTGGTCGACGAACGGAAACAGCCGCAGGTGGCACGAACAAGGATCTTGGTTTCCGGATGGAGCACGGCGTGGACGTTCACGGCCTTTCCTGCCTGGTCGGTGATAAGGCCGAAGTATGATTCCCTTCCGAAGTTAATATGCGAAATTCGCGAACCTGCAGCAAGCCTTAGCCCTTTTTCCAGGACTTCCGTGTTAAACTGGCGTGTTATGTCTGCAGGAAGCTCTCCCCCCCGCGCCTTTCCGGAGGCGCCCTTCTTAAATTCAAGCACTTTTCCGAACATTTAAAACTCCTGTAACCAAACCCGCAGCCCATAGTCCACGGGGCGTCGATATCACACCAATTCGCGAGTGTCAATATTAAATCATCATTTTAGCAATTGATGACAACCAATATTTAACAGGCAATTTATGGCATTCTAGTTAACCTAAGAGTTACTATAAGATCATGGAGCGGGATAAATTCGCGAAAAGCGCTCACTTTTTGGCTGTGAGACCAGAAAGACGTTGCACATTTCCAGGGATCTCCTAGAATCAGGTGACCCATACCGGGAACGATGCCGAAACAAAGGATTTCAACACTCGAGCGGATTTGGGCGATGCACAAGAAAAAGATTATTGCAGGAACACTGCTCCTTATCTCAGCCGTTGCCGGGGTTGCCGGATGGTACTATTACAACGCGGACGAATCCGCCGAGGGCCGAGTATTTGTCAGCGGAAACATTGAAACCACGGAAGTGGATCTGTCGTTTCGATTAGCGGGTCAAATCAAGAAGCTTAACGTTGAAGAGGGGGATCGGGTCAAGAAGGGCGCCGTCATCGCGGAATTGGACACGGACACGCAGGAGGCTCTCAAGAGAATTGCCCAGGCGGAAATCGCCGCCTTGAGAGCGGTTCTGGACGAATTGGAAGAAGGTACGCGCAAGGAACACATAGCCATGGCCCGAGCGGTCATGAAAGCCGCGGAGAGTAGGCTGGAGAACGCGAAGGACGAACATAAGCGGTACAGTCAGCTCTTTCAGGATCGTGCCATTTCCGCGTCCCAATACGATCGGGTCGAAACCAGCCTCAAGGTGGCACGAGAAGAATACAACAATGCCGCGCAGCGATTGAGCGAGTTGGAGACCGGCCCCCGGGAGCAGCAGATTCGCGCCGCGCGCCATAGGCTGGAACGAGCCCGTGCGGAACTCCTGAAGATCGAGCTGGATATCGAGCATTCGATTCTTACCACCCCTGTTTCGGGCGTTATCCTCGTCAAGGCAAACGAAGTGGGTGAGGTGGTTCTGCCGGGCGCGACCGTGGCCACCGTAGCCGAACTCGACGAAGTGTGGCTCAAGGGTTATGTGGGGGAACGGTATCTTGGGCTGCTCAAACTGGGACAGAAGGCGGAGATCACGATCGACACGTTTTCCCATCGGATATTTCCGGGTACATTGACGTACATTTCCTCCCGGGCGGAGTTTACTCCAAAGAACGTTCAGACCAGGGAGGAGCGGATCAAGCAGGTCTATCGGGTGAAGATTACCATGCCCAACCAGGACCACGCCTTGAAGATCGGTATGCCGGCCGAAGGGTACCTCCTGGTGGACAAGGAGGCCGAGGGCAAAGGAGGTGAGGCTCAACGTGCCGAACCCAAGCCTCAATAGCGGCACATCGGTTCCCGTAATTCGCACGGAAAATCTCTCTCGAGAATTCGGGGAAACCAAGGCGGTTAGAGGCCTCAACGTGGTGGTGCGACAGGGCGAGCTTTTCGGGCTGGTCGGTCCCGACGGCGCCGGCAAGACCACGACGATGCGCATGCTGGCCGGGATTCTCGAGCCGACGTCCGGCGACGCGTGGATAGACGGCATATCGGTAAGGGAGGACCCGGAGGGCATCAAGGAGCATATTGCGTACATGCCGCAACGTTTCGGCCTGTACCAGGATCTCACGGTGCTGGAGAACCTGATTTTCTACGCGGATCTGTTTCGCGTGCCAAAGAAAAGCAGGGCAGAGCGAATCGAGCGGTTGTTCGGTTTCAGCCGGCTCGGCCCTTTCAAGGACAGGACCGCGGGGGCTCTGTCCGGGGGGATGAAACAGAAGCTCGCACTCGCTTGCGCACTGATTCATTCACCTCGTTTGTTGTTGCTGGACGAGCCCACCAACGGGGTCGATCCCGTGTCGCGGCGAGACTTCTGGAAGATCCTGTACGACCTTCTCAAGCAAGGGATCACCGTACTGGTCTCAACGGCATATCTCGACGAGGCGGAACGCACCACAAGGGTGGCGCTGATGCATCATGGATCCGTCATTCAACTCGGCGAACCGCAGGATCTCAAGAACCTGGTGGGGGGCGTCATTTTGAAGTTGGTTTCGTCGGATCTTGCGCGATCCAGGCTCGCTTTGAACGATGCACCGGGGGTTCTCGACGTCAACGTGTTCGGCAATAGTCTTCACATTCACATCAGGGACGAGCATGCTCGAAAAACGGTTCTCGAGAAGCTTTCGGCACAGGACATCGAGGTCGGATCCCTGGAACGAATCGCGCCGGAAATGGAAGACGCGTTTCTCTCGTTGATTCGGCGGAAGGAGGTTTCGTAAGCGGACAAAGTGAAGAATGAAGGCAGCCCCTTCACTGCACCAAGGCACAACGTTCACGGTTGCGTACCGCGTAAAATGCGGTGTGCGACGCGGATCCCCCTCCGACACGGGATTCGCTTCCCACATTATGTCCTTAGAGGAAGACCCCATTGAGTCCGACCTGAAATCTCAAGGCCGTCCGACGGCAGGGAGCCCGGTTTTGTCCCAGAACGATCGAGAAGTAGCCGTCTTTGCACGCGACCTTACCAAGGTGTTCGGCAGTTTTGTCGCCGTAGACCATGTGAGCTTTGACGTGTACAAAGGGGAAATATTCGGTTTTCTCGGCCCCAACGGTGCGGGCAAGACAACTACCATTAAGATATTGTGCGGCCTGCTGACGCCCACTTCCGGATCGGCCGGTGTTTCGGGGTGGGACGTGGCCACGCAACCCGATGAAATAAAGCAGACGATCGGGTATATGTCGCAACGATTCACCCTGTACGAGGATTTGACGGTGAGGGAGAACCTCGACTTTTTCGGCGGGGTGTACGGGTTGAAAGCGGCAAAGAAAGCCGAACGGGATCAATGGGTTCTCAAGATGGCAGGCCTGTCGGGCATGGAGGACACGCTCACCGGAGCGCTGGCGCTCGGCTGGAAGCAGCGGCTCGCGTTGGGATGTGCGGTACTCCATGAACCTCCGGTGCTGTTCCTCGATGAGCCCACCTCCGGGGTCGATCCGCTTTCGCGGCGGAGTTTCTGGGACCTTATCAACGAACTTGCCGGAAAAGGGGTGACCGTTTTCGTTACCACTCATTACATGGAAGAGGCCGAATACTGCCGGCGGCTGGCACTTATGGGCAGAGGCAGGATCATCGCGATGGGAACTCCCGGAGAGTTGAAGACCAAGCTGATGACGGAGTCGGTGATCGAGATCGAGTGCGGAGACCTGATGCGGGCGGCCGGCCTTCTTGAACCGGAACCGCTCTTCACCGAGACGGCCATCTTCGGCAATCGCCTCCACATCGTGACCCCGGACCCGCACGCGGCAATGGAGCGTGCCGGGCGGCGCCTCGAAGAAGCCGGTATTTCCGTCGATCGCATCCAGGTCATCACCGCGAGTCTGGAGGATGTCTTTGTTACCCTCACGGCCCACGACTCAAAGTAGGCCCGGTTCGGACGCCCCATGAACATTTATCGCACATTGGCCGTTTCGAGAAAGGAAGCGCGACAGATCGTGAGGGACGTTCGGTCCTTGTACCTCGCGCTCGGCATCCCGGTCATGCTTATGTTTCTCTTCGGGTACGCACTGTCGCTGGATGTGGATAACATACCTCTTGCCGTGTGGGATCAGGCTCGAACCATACAGTCCCGACAATTGATCTCCGACATGACAAGCTCGGGCTACTTCCGCCAGGCGCTGTACACGGACTCGTATGGAGACATCGTAGACGCGATCGACCGGGGCGACGTGAGCGTGGGGGTCATCATACCATACGACTTCAGCCGGAAGATCAAGGCCGGCCTTTCCACGTCGGTCCAGGCATTGGTGGATGGATCGGATTCCACGCGTGCAGGTCTGGCCATTGTGTACCTGGAGGCGATCCTCGCAATATACCAGGGAGATTTTCAGGCCCGGGAATTCAACAGGCAGGCGGTCCAAAGTCGCATCAACCCTCCCTTGGAACCTCGGATAAAGCTCCTGTACAATCCGGAACTCATCAGCCGCAACAATATCATCCCGGGCTTGATCGCCATAATCATGATGGTCATCGCAGCTCTTCTTACTTCGTTGACCGTGGTGCGCGAGAAGGAAACCGGGACCATGGAGCAGTTGATTTCCACTCCGTTGAAACCCGACGAGCTGATTGTGGGCAAGCTCGTCCCCTATTTTGTGCTGGGGTACGTGGACCTGCTCATGGTTTATCTGATGGGAGTCTATGTCTTCGGGGTGCCGTTTAGGGGAAGCCTGCTGATAATGTTCGGTGTTGCCGGCATCTTTCTCGTGGGGGCTCTCTCTCTTGGTTTTCTGATCTCAGTGGTCGCCGCAACTCAATTTCTGGCCACACAAATCGCCTTGTTGGGGACCTTTCTCCCGGCATTCCTCCTCTCGGGGTTCGTGTTTCCCATCTCCAACATGCCGTATGCACTTCAGCTCTTTACCTATATCGTGCCGGCCCGGCACTTTGTCACGATCCTGCGGGCGTTATTCCTCAAGGGTGCGGGTATGGAAGCGATTCTGGCTCCCACCCTGGCTCTGGTGGTTCTTGGAGCCTTCGTCACCTTCCTGGCGGCCAAGAAGCTGAGCAAGAGGTTGGTATGAAGTACGCCGGTGACAATCTCGAGAATCCACGGACGAGACAAGGCCTTCAACCAGCCGCATCAGACAAGCCTGCGAGGGCGGGTGCGCTCCGGTCGGGACTGAGGGACAGGGTTGGGAGAGTGATGCATCTCGTACGCAAGGAATTCATCCACATCAAGCGCAACCGGCAGAACTTCAGGATTCTGATCATTGCACCGCTGATTCAACTTGTTGTGTTCGGGTCCGCGAGCAGGCTCGACGTCCACAATGTGCCGACCGTGGTGGTCGACTTGGATCGAAGTACTCTGAGCAGGCAGATTCAAGATGCGTTTTCACGGTCAGGATATTTTACCATCGTAGGACACGTCGATGCCTACGACGACGTGGACCGATACCTCATGACCGGAAAGGCTTCCCTGGCAATACTCATTCCACCCGATTTGGAACGTCGAATACACGGAAACCGGACGGCTCAGGTGGGAATACTCGTCGACGGAGTGGACACCACCATCGCGGGTACGGTCTCGGGGTACGCTCAGTCCATTCTTCAGCGCTTCTCACTCGATGTGATGAACGAACGGGTCGATAAGATGCAGGGGCTCCTCTTCGAAACGACCACACCGAGGCTGATCGTGCCGGAAGTTGCCGATGCCTCGCGGGCATGGTTCAATCCCAATCTGGATTCGAAGAATTTCTTCGTTCCCGGCGTGCTGGTACTGATCATGCTTGCATTGTCCATTATCTTGACGTCCGCGATCATTGTTCGTGAGAAGGAGTTGGGCACCATAGAACAGCTTATGGTGGCTCCCATAAGCCGTTTGGAACTTATTCTCGGGAAAACCATCCCTTGTTTCACGATCGAGGTGATCACGCTCGCGCTCATCACCCCTCTCGCGTTTCTCCTTTACGATATCCCATTCAGGGGATCTTTCGTCTTTTTCATCGGGTGCGCACTACTGTTTCTCATAACCTCGTCCGGTATCGGTGTGACCATCTCCGCGTTTTGTAAGACTCAACAGCAAGCGGTGCTCACTTCGTTCATGTTTCTTCAGCCGGCGGTCCTCCTGTCGGGTTACGCGTTTCCCATCGAGAATATGCCCACGGTTGTCCAGTACTTAACCTACTTGAATCCTCTGCGGTATTTCATAACCATTGTCCGCGGCGTCTTTCTCAAGGGGGTCGGCTGGGAAATCTTGTGGCCTCAAGTCATTCCCATCGTGCTCATGGGGATTTTTTTCATCGGATGGGCCTCGTTGCTCTTCAAGAGGCGGATTGATTGAAAGGGAACATTGCATGAAGCACATCGTTGTCGTGGGCGCATCCGGGTATGCCAAGGTTGTTGCGGATATAGTCGAGAAGCGTGGTGAATTCACCATCGCGGGGCTCATCGACTCCTTCAAGCCCAAGGGATACGAAGTGCTCCATTACCAAGTATTGGGCAACGAGCATGACCTCCCCACACTGGTGAGGCAATACGACCTCACAGGAGGCGTCTTGGCCATCGGCGACAATTGGGACCGGTACCGAATGGTATCCTCGATCTCGAATCTCGTCCCTGAGTTCGAATTTCTCAGGCTTGTTCATCCGTCCGCGTGTCTTGCCCACGATGTGGAGATCGGTCGAGGAACGGTAATAACCGCCGGCGCGGTCGTCAATAGTGCCTCCCAAGTGGGGAAATTCTGCATCATCAATACCCGCGCGTCGGTCGATCACGACAACACCGTAGGAGACTTCGCGTCCCTGGCTCCCGGCGTGACAACAGGAGGCAACGTGACCATAGGCGAATTCACCGCCGTCTCGTTGGGGGCTAATATCATTCATGGTATTACCGTGGGGCCTCATGCAGTCATCGGGGCCGGAGCCACGGTGGTGGACGATGTTCCGGGGTTCAGCGTGGCCTTGGGCACCCCCGCGAAGGTGGTACGAGACCGAAAGGAGGGGGAGAGGTACCTTTGATGGATCCACAAGCCGGCCGCGCACGAGGGACGCGCTCACGCAACCGATGAACCGAGTACTCCACATAGTCGGCAAATGTCCCCCCAACCGTGCCGGGAATTGTTTGACCTGCATCCGCAGAGGGAATCCGTGTGACTTCCGCGTGCCGGCACGTCGTACCTTGCACTGCGGACTTGGCAAATATATGTGAATGGAGACTGCGAGAAGGTATCGACCGGAACGCGGTGAAGGAGTGGATCATGTTTTCGGTTCTTTTCACCATATGTGCCCTGTTGGGGTTTGCACTTCATCTGGGTCTCAGCAGGAAGCCCCGCACCAAGATCCGAGTGGTGGAGACGCTTCTCCTCTACTTGCTGGTGATAAATATCGGCCTGGGCGGTCTGTTGGCGTGGTACGGACATACATTCATGGCCGACGAGATAGCCCGCAAGATCGGCTGGCAGCCCGGCAGCCCCTTTCAGTTCGAGGTGGCCGTGGCCGAC